>CACMWO010000001.1 GCA_902617465.1 uncultured Alphaproteobacteria bacterium
CTACATGATTGCTTTAAAATGAGGAATATATAAAATTTAATATAATTAATATATTATTTACTACATATGAGAATTTTTATTACTGGTTCCGCAGGTTTTATAGGATTTCACCTAGCAAAATTATTGTTAAGTGAAGGCTTTAATGTTTATGGATATGATGGTTTAACTGATTATTACGATATAAATTTAAAAAAAAATAGAAATAATGCTCTTCTTAAAAACCCAAAATATATTTTTTCTCAAGGTATGCTTGAAGAAGAAAAAAATTTAGATTTTTTATTTGACAAATATCAACCTGAAATAGTTGTCCATTTAGCCGCTCAAGCTGGTGTTAGATATAGTTTAGAAAATCCAAGAAGTTACGTGAATTCTAATGTTGTGGGGACATTTAATGTAATGGAAATGGCAAAAAAATATAAAGTAAAACACCTTTTGATTGCCTCAACATCTTCAGTTTATGGCTCCAATACTGATATGCCATTCACTGAGAATTCAAAAGCTGATACACAGTTGACAATTTATTCTGCAACTAAAAAAGCAACTGAAAGTATGGCGCACTCTTATGCTCATCTTTGGGATTTGCCAACTACAATATTTCGTTTTTTTACAGTTTATGGTCCTTGGGGTAGGCCTGATATGGCTTTATTTAAATTTGTAACTTCAATTTTAAAAGAAAAACCAATTGATATATACAATAATGGTGAAATGTACCGTGATTTTACCTACGTTGAGGATTTAGTGATCTCCATTAAATTGCTTATGGATATCATACCTGAAAAATCTAAAAGCAAAATAACTAAAAGCTTTGAAAGCCTTTCTCCTGTGGCACCATATCGAATTGTGAATATAGGCAACTCAAAAAAAATTAAATTACTTGATTTTATTGAAACAATTGAAGATGTTCTAAAAAAGAAAGCAATTAGAAATTATATGCCTATTCAAAAAGGAGATGTTCCAGAAACTTGGGCAGACTCAACTTTACTTGAAAAACTCACTGGCTACCGTCCAAATACTGATTTTCAAATAGGGGTAGCTCAATTTATAAAATGGTACAAAGATTATTATAATATTGAGTAATTTTTAAAATTGATTTTTACGTTTGTAAATCGCATATTTTAAAATAGATAAGAAAGCACCAACGGCTCCTCCAAAAAATAAAAATATACAAAGTTTTATTAGAGAAAAATTTGCTGGTTTATTTAAATTTACTGGCAATGATGGTGGCTCAATAATCAAAGCTTTTTCTCCATTATTTACAGAATTAAGATATCTATCTATCTCATTTAAATGATAAATATAGCTAGCCGTAGGATGACTAGGGTGATTAGAATTATATTCTTTATATTCTTTGATTATCATTTTGTATTCATTTTTCGCATATGAGATAAGCTTAGTAGTAAGCATGTCATTAATAAAATTTGAGTATTCATATAGTTCTGTAAATGATGAAATTTTATTCATTATAATCCTTAAATGATGGTTTTCATTGTTATTTGAGTTTATAAAAATTACAGGTTGATTATCTTTATCTTTTGAAAAAATAGTATCCTCATTTAATAGAGTTTTTTTTATTTCATCGATAGTGATGTCATATTGATTATTGGCACTTTTCCAGCTGTCAAATAAATCTTTAGAAAAAAATAATTCTTCAAAATCTGACATTACCATGAATTTGTTATAGTGGAGTGGAAGTAAATCATTAGGTTTATAGTACATGGTAGATTTGAAAATAGGACCCTCATCAATTATATTGTTATTTTTAATAAAAAAATTAATAGAAAAAAATAAACCTGAGATAATAGTGCAAAAAATTACAATCCACTTATGGTTCCATAATAAGAATAAAAACTCTAATAAGTCTATATCTTCTTGGATTTTGTTCATTTTTTTATGTCAGAAAATTATATAGTTCTAATATACATCAACTAATGTAAAATGATAATGTTTAATATTTTAAATTTTAGATAATTTATCAAAGTATTTTTTATAATTTATATTTGGGTTATATTTTTCTTTGACAAGAGTACGGCTTTTATTTCCAAATTTAATTATTTGACTTTTATTCAAGATGAGTTGTTTTAATTTTTCAAACAGGTCTTCAATATCATTAGATTTTACAATATACCCGTTTTCACCATCTTCAGTGTAACAACTCGTATTATTAGAGTCTGTAGTTATCACAGGAAGGCCATAAGCCATAGCTTCTAGATTTGAAATAGATGCAGGTTCATTGACGGATGGTAATACAAAAAGATCATGTTTTTTATAATACTCTTTCAAATTGTTATGCCTAACATTCTCCAAAATAGTAATATCTAAATTACTCATTATACTTGCTTTTTTGATTTCTTTTATATGGTCAGAGTGTTCTTTAGTAGAACATTCCCCAATAATCGTTAAACGAAATTTATCCTTATCTGATATTTTAGATAGCGCCTTAATCAGTAATAAATGATTTTTACGACTTATAAATTTACCAACAGTGATTAAGTTAATTTTGTCATTTAAAAACCATTTTTTCTTGTATTGATCAATAGATTGGCAAAATGGTAAATAAGTAATTTTTTTTGTATATTTTTTAAAATTAGTATTCCCAAGACATGGACTTATACATTCTGTTTTGAAAATTGTAATAAAAAATTCTTCAATTATTTCTTTGATACTTGAAGTTTTTTTTTTATATATCTCTCTTTGAACATATAAAATAGTTTTTACACCTATTAATTTTGACCATAATAAATATGATAAACTCATTAAATTTAATGGATCTCTTATAATTAAAATATCGTAGTTTGTTGATCTGAAATCAAATAATTCTCTTGCTGATGGCAAACCATATCTGTAGTCAAAAATTGTGTTATTTGATTTTAAAAATATTCTTAGTAATTTTGTAAAAATATTTAATTTAATCAAAAGAGGTTTCAAAGATGAATGATCTTCACTTTGACCAATCCTAGTTACAAAAAAAGATACCTTATAATGATTTTCCAATAAAAACTTCACCATTGTGATTTGGTTAGTATGAAATCTTGGCGCTAAAAAAGCTATTTTCATTTAAAAGGGTTTTATCTCTTTCATGCTAAATATAAATATAAAAAGCTAATTTATGAATATATAGTTTAACTATTTTAATTATATTTATTTTGAACAAACTTGAAAATATTTTGGTGAAGTTTATTAATTAACAATTATCTGAATGGCAAAATTTATATAATCAATGACTCATAAGCTTAAACTATACTTAGGAACTGGCCAGCTTGGTCGTCTTGGTGATCCAGTAAAGAAAAAAAAACAATTGGAAATAATTCAAAAAAAAACAAAATTTGAAGCTGGAATACACATATCTCCAACGTATGGTAAATCATTTGCTTATTTAAAAGGTATTGATTTAGAAAAATTTATACATCCACCTATAGTTAAAATTGATTTTTCTGATGTTTCTCACCCAATATTTCAATTACAATTAGTGCAACGATTATTAAAAAATTCTTATTATCAAGTTCAAATTGCAGGAGATTTAAGAAATAATTCTGATTACAATTTATCACCTCAAAAATTTCTAGATAAATTATCTTATTTAAAAAATCATTTTAATATATTGGGATTTTATTTGACTATATACTTTCACGATAAGATTGAGTCGCTTAATAATATACTATCATCAAATATGTTATTTGGAGTCGCTATTCACCATTCTTTAGTTGAACTTGAAGCTCATAATAAAGTTATAAAAAAAATTAAACAGCTTAATAAAAATATAATTTCTTTACGCGTATTTGGAGAGAGCCTTGATAACTATGGTAATTGGTTTTCTGAATATTGCTCTGAAGAAAAGCCTAAATCAATTCTAGATGATCAAATTAAAAATTTAGATAAATTATTATTCAAGTATAATATTAAATCAGCTGAAGCAAGGTTAATATATGCAATGAATAACGATATTAGTGATATAGCAATTATAACACTTTCTAATGAAGATCAAGTATTTGAACTTACAAGAATTTTGGAAAAAAAATTTCAAAACTCTCTGACAAAAGATCTAATTAAATATAATCTAAAATTTACAAATAAAAATAGAAGAGGTTTTGGTTTTAGATATCCTGCTAACAAGCTGTATTTTATTAATCACCCATTAATTAACCTTTTAAATTATTGTATTAAATTCAATGAATTTTCTCTCTTTTTTTCAATTTTAATAAAAAAACCTCTGTACCTCTTTAAATCTTTAATTAGAAGAATTATGACGAATGAGTCATAAATTTGATTATGTTATTATAGGTGGTGGTCCAGCTGGATGTGTCCTTGCAAATTTTTTGTCGAAGTCAAATAAGGTCGCCTTAATAGATATTGCCTCTGAAAAAGTATCTGACGAAAGCTCACGTTTTTTTCCTTCGTTTATAACTAATAACAAAAAACCCTATAGTCCGGCTTATTCTGGTGTACTCGGCGGAAATTCAGATCTGTGGTCAGGAAAAATATACCTAATTTCAGAGAAAGAATGTAATGGTTGGCCGATAAACCATAATGATCTCTTATTTTTTTCCAAGTTACTTGCTAAACAACTAAATTTAAACCATGAACATATTTATAATATTGAGATTAAAAGTAATACTTCTTACTATCACAGATCAAAAAGGTCTAGACTTAAAAATATATTTGATACTTTTTCTATAGGTAATAATCCTAATGTATCTGTATTCTCACTTTCAAAAATTCTAAATTTTGAATTTAGTGAAGATGCTTCAAACATTAAAAGTATAATAATTAATACAAGCAATCGTATCTTTAACTTAGAAATCACGAAAAACACTATAATTACAGCTGGAGGTCTAGGGTCAATTCCTATAATACATCAATTATTAAATAATAATCCACATTTAGAATACAAAAATAATATTTATCCTCTTCATGATCATGCACATTATTCGATAAAACTATCAGGTGGTAAGTATCAAAAAACGCTTAGAGAAAGGATATATTAAAAATAATAATTCAGAATTTGAAGATTGTTTAATATTCCATAAAAATGGAGAAATGTTAGCTATACAAATTGATGGAGGTTACACACCTGGATTTATTCAAAAAATAAGAAGTTTGTATTTTATAAAAGAGAATATATTTTTAAAAAAAAGTTTATCTATTTTACAGATTTTAAATTCATTATTCAATTTCATGAATAAAAAGATTGGTTTAAATAAAACTATCCCATATGAATTTTTTTTCTCCGAAAATAAAAGTTCTGGAATAATTGAAGTGGTTGGGAATAGTGAAATAGGATATTCCTTAAATATAAGTTATAACGAAAATAAAGATCAAAAAGAAAAATTATTTAGAGAAGCTTTATATGAACTGTCATCAGATATTGGAAATTATAATTTAACTAATTTACCACCCCCATATGTTGGTCTACACCCATCGGGGAGCATTCCTATGAAAAAAAATTATGAGCTTGGAGCTGTTGATAAAGATCTTTCAGTTTATGGCATTAAAAATTTATTTACAGTTGGATCGCATGTTTTCCCTCAAAATGGGGTTACTAATCCGACTTGGACCATAATGACTCTAGCTTACAGATTGGCAATTAATCTCTCACAAAATAATAGCAAATCTAAAATAAGTGATTTTAATGAGTGAAGTCATAGAAGTAGCAATCGTTATAAATAATAAATTAATTAATTATAATTTAGGAGTAATATCACTTTTGATAAATAAATATAAAAAAAATGAAAAGCTCAATATCCTATTTATCAAAACAAACTTATTTAAAGATGAGAATATGCCATCTTTATTTAATTTATATAAGAAACATTTAAATATACAAAATATAAAGAGCATAAATATTTTAATAACTAATCAAAAAATAAAAAAAATTGATAAATTTTTATTGAAAAGAATTAGGAAATTAAAATTCGATATTTTGATAGCAAGGGAACAGCAAAACTTAATGCCAGTTTCTGATAGATTAGTAGCCTCTATTTTGAGATATAATAATATTAGTTTATTAGAAGATAATTTATTTGGTTACTATATAGATAAAAAAAATAATGCACTAATTAAATCATGCTACATTATATTAGCCTATATCAACAATATTTATTTTATTTTAAATAATTTATTCATTATTAAAAATAGTTTAAACATTTGTAGAATTTTTACTCCCGAAATTAATACAATAAGAAAAATCTCTAAAAATAGAAAATCAGTTTTTTTTCATTACAAAAAAATATTAGATAAGGAGCGTATTAAGTTTAATAACAAAAAAAATTTTAATTTTAATGATAACATTAAAGCATTAGTTCTTTTAGATTTATATCATTTCAAAACTAAAAATTTCTTTTCAAAAAAACCAAGTGTTAGTGAAATCCAGAGAGGTATCGACATATACTTTCGAATATTGAAAAAAATAATGACTAAATTTAAACTTAATCAAAATAACATTAAAATAAAATTTCATCCAATGACAGACGAATATTTATTAAGAAATTTAAAAAATTCTGTATTAGGTGATTTTTCATTAAAAGATGAATATAAAGATTTATCTTTAGAGCTCATTTTTAATAATTTTAAAAACCTCAAATTTTGTTTCTCAATAGGTTCCTCTAGCCCCATTTTTCTAGAAGATTTGAGTCGAATAAAAAATTATGTAATTAAAACAAATGAAATTGTAAATGAGCCTAATTATATTTTTCTTAAGAGGTTAGCTATGAGTAATCAATTAGATTCCTTGAAGATTTAGTCACAATATTTAATTTTTAAGTAAACATAAATTTAATGAAGATTGGCACTAGATTTGATATTGTTTTGATAAATGTTATTGGTTTACATCAACAATTTAATGTAAAAAAATAATTGGAGTAAAATTTGAAAAAAGTTTTAGTTTTAGGTGCCGGAGGATTTATTGGTGCTCACTTAGTAAAAAGACTCAGGAAAGAGGGATGTTGGGTAAAAGGTGTAGATTTAAAACTTCCACCATATGCAGAAACTCAAGCTAATGATTTTTTAAAAGGAGACTTAAGAGATCCTCTCGTATGTAGAGAAGCAATAAACACAAATTTTGATGAGGTTTATCAGCTTGCTGCTGATATGGGGGGCGCTGGATATATTTTTGTTGGTAAAAATGACTATGACATCATGCAAAACTCAGCATCAATAAATCTCAATGTTATAGAGTTTTGCAGAAAAAAAGATATCAAGAGAATTTTTTATTCATCGTCTGCTTGTATGTATCCAGAATATAATCAATTAGACCCCGGTGATCCAAACTTAAAAGAGGACTCGGCTTACCCTGCACAACCCGACAGTGAATACGGATGGGAAAAGTTATTCAGTGAGAGATTATTTCTTGCAGCAGCTCGAAATAAAGGCCTGGAAGTAAGAATTGCAAGATATCACAATATCTTTGGTAGTGAGGGGTCATGGAATGATGGAAGAGAAAAAGCTCCTGCTGCGATGTGTAGAAAAGTTGCTTTTGCGAAAAATGGAGGAGAGATTGAAATTTGGGGAGATGGTAAACAAACTAGATCGTTTTTGCACATAGATGAGTGTTTGGAAGCAACCCTTAGACTGACCCGATCTGACTGGCAGGGTCCTGTAAATATCGGCTCAGATGAAATGGTCACCATTACTGAATTAGCAAATATTATTATGGATGTTGCAAATAAAAAGTTATCAATAAAATATATTGAAGGTCCGATTGGTGTAAAAGGAAGGAACTCAGATAACACATTATATGAAAAAAAATTAGGATGGAGAGTTTCTAAATCCTTAAAATCAGGAATTGAAAAAACGTATCCTTGGATTGAGAATCAAGTTAAGATTACAAATTAAATAGAGTTTTTTTTGTTTAATCGTTGCATTTATAACTAAGCATTTTGAAAATGAAAGTTTTATATATTTCTCAAAATATGAATAATTATAGGGCAGCAATGTATCAGCAAGATGTTATGGAGGAATTTTCTAAGCAATTAAATGTAGTTTTTTATGGTCCAGGATTTAAGGGATTTGAACCTAATGAACACATAAAAAATGTTATCAACAAAATAGGAGGAGTAGATTTTATTATTGTGGGACATTCCTGGCTATTAGATAAATCTGGAGCAAATATTGATCCATATCCGAGTTTACACTTAGAGGACTCTCCAATTAAAAAGTATATTATTTTAAATAAAGAATACACAAATTTAGATGCAAAATTAAAATGGATAAAAGAAAAGTCTTTTGATAGAGCTTTTACCCACCATCATGATATTAATATTTTTAAAAAAAAAACATCTGTTCCTTTTTCATTTATACCATTTGCATTCAATAAAAAATTATTTGAAAAATTTAATAGTGAAAATAAAGATATTGATTTTGCATTTAGTGGTTTATTAAAAAATATTTACCATAAGAATAATGCTCAGTCAGATGCACGAATTTTGATTATGAAAAAATTATTTTATTGTTTGGGAGACATACCAATATTTTTAAAAAAGAAATATAGTAATAATAAAATTTTTTGGAATTCATTACCTCGCTTTCCTTGGCAGCAAAAAATAGCTATTTTGATTAAAAATTATAGGTATTTAAAAAATGAGGAATACGTTAGTATGACGAAGCGCTCTCGAGTTTATCTCAACTCTTTATCTCCAGGTGGTTTGGTTGGAACAAGGTTTTTTGAAAATATGGCAAGCAAAGCTCTTGTTTTCTGTGAGGAGTCAGACAATGTAAAGAGAATTTTTCCACAAAATTGTTATATTTCTTTTAAAAATGATTTGAGTGATTTTGAAGATAAATTTCAGATTGCTTTAAGTGATAGCTATGAGAGAACTAAAATAGTTAATAACGCTTATGAACTTGCTATAACAAATCATTCATGGGAAAATAGAGTCAAAGATATTACCGATCAAATTTATAAACATGATTTTAATTAAGAATTATGAGAAATATTTTAAAAAAATTTTTATCAAATAAATTTATTTCCTCAAAGCTTGTAAAATTAGTATTAAAGACACATAATGCTACATATAAATTGGCAGCATTTTTTGGAAGTTCTTTACAAGGATACCACCCTAAACATGATATTATTAAATATGAAGAATGGTTTAATAATAACATCATTGAGGATGATGTAGTATTAGATATTGGTTGTAATACAGGAATGATGACACTAGCTATGAGCTCCAGAGCGAAATATGTTTATGGGATTGAAATAGAGAAAAAATATATAAAAATAGCTAGAGAACTCAGGCAAAAAAAAAATATTCTTTATATATGTGCTGATGCCACAGACTATAACTATACTGAGCTATCACCAATTAGTGTTGTAACACTATCCAATGTTCTGGAACATATTGAACACAGGATAGATTTTTTAAAGAAAATTATTAGCCAAATTCAGTGGAAAAATAATAACAAAAAAAAAATTCTTATTAGGGTACCTATGATTGAAAGGGAGTGGATTACTATTTATAAAAAAAATTTAGGTATAGAATATAAACTAGATAATACGCATTTCATTGAGTACACTTTTGAACAACTTGAGAACGAACTTAATTCAAGTGGTATTAATATTTTGTCACATAAGATAAGTTACGGAGAAATTTGTGCAGTATGCAAAGTACTAAATTAGTTTTAAAAATAACTTACCAATTTTTTTCAAAATTTGATGTTGAGATAATTTGAAAATTTTACATTTCATTACATCACTTGGTTCGGGAGGAGCAGAGGGAATGCTTTATCGGTTAATTAAATCCTCAGATCGCTCAGTACAACATTGCGTTATTTGTTTAAATAAGGGAGGAAAATATGTTGATTTTTTGAAGAGATTAGAAGTAGATGTTTTAGTAGTAAATCTAAAATTTATATCCTCAATAAATGGATTATTGAAAATTTATAACTTTTCCAGATCAAAAAAAAAACAAGGTTTTAGCATTATTACATCATGGCTTCACCATGCTGATCTTATATCATGGTTTATTAAAATTATTTGTGGGTATGATGGACTGGTATGGAATATCAGAAATACAAAGCTTCAAAGAAGTAATTTCTCATTAAAAAATTGGCTAATGTTAAAAACACTCTCACTAATGAGTTACGTGGGAGTAAATAAAATTATTTCATGTTCTGAAAATGCTGGAGCGTTCCATAAAAAATTAGGATATAAAAAAGATTATTTCCCAATTATTCCAAATGGTTATTTCATAGATAGTTCTTTAAAATTAAATAATTCTATAAAAAAGTTTGAAGGTATATACAAAATTTTGATTGTTGCAAGATGGCACCCTATGAAAGATTTTGAAAATTTATTCCAAGCACTCGATTTATTTAAATATAGTAAAGTAAATTTTCATTTAACTATTGCAGGTCATAACACAGGATCAGATAATCAAGAGCTTAAGAAACTAATTCAAAAATATTCAATGACAGAGCTTTGCACTCTTCTTGGTGAAGTAAAAAATATTGACAATATCTATATGAAATCTCATGTAACTGTACTCTCAAGCGCATACGGAGAGGCGTTTCCAAATGTGTTGGCGGAGTCTATGATGAATTACACACCATGTATTAGCACTGATGTTGGAGACGCTGCTGAAATATTATCAAATATTGGTTTTGTAGTGCCCATTGGTGATTTTAAGGCCCTTACAGATGCTTTAATTAAATTTTACCAACTTTTAGTTAATAACAATGATATTTATCTGGATAAATGTTTAAAAGGATATGATAGAGTTTTAAATAATTATAACATTTATCGTATTTCAGAGCTCTATTACAACGTATGGAATGAAATAAAAGTATGAAAATATTTCTGTTACTGACACATTCTGAGAAAAGAAGAGCCATTTTGCTTTTAATGATGATATTGATTATGGCCTTCTTAGACACACTTGGAGTAGCATCAATATTACCCTTTATTGCTGTTCTATCAAATCCTTACCTTATTGAAACAAACGCAATTCTTAATTCAGCCTTTAAATATTCAAATATTTTTGGTGTTGAAACTAATCAACAATTTCTTTTGTTACTTGGTTTTTTTGTATTTTGCTTATTAGTCTTTTCATTATCTTTTAAAGCTCTTACTATTTATGCACAAGAACGTTTTGTTAAAATGCGTGAATATAGTATTGGTAGACGTTTAGTAGAGGGTTATCTGCATCAATCTTATAGTTGGTTTTTAAGTCGTCATAGTGCTGATCTTGGAAAAAATATTTTATCTGAGGTTGGTGAAGTTATCGTAAAAGCTATAAATCCATTAATCACCCTAATTGCGAACAGTATGATTTCAATTGGGATTTTATCTTTGCTTATTTTTACAAACCCTCTACTCGCACTAATAGTTGGTTGTACACTCTGTTTATCCTATGGTCTAATTTATATGTTTGCACGTCGTAATCTTCAAAAGATTGGAGAGGAAAGATTAAATAGCAACGCTTTGCGTTATACTAAAATAAGTGAGGCTTTTGGTGCAGCAAAGGAAGTAAAGGTTAAAGGTCTAGAGAATAACTATGTTAACCTTTTTTCTGGTCCTGCCATAACCTACGCTAAAACGAACACCGCAATATCAATTATTGAAAAGTTGCCCCGTTATGCACTCGAAATTGTTGCTTTTGGTGGAATGATATTAGTTTTGCTGTATATGATGACTTTAACTGGTAGCTTCAATAGTGCTCTTCCAATCATAACTTTATACGCCTTTGCTGGATATCGATTATTACCTGCTCTTCAATTAATTTATCAATCTCTAGCTTTAATTCGTTCTTCTGACCCTATTGTTGATACTTTAACTAATGATTTAAAATATATTAAAGATATTAAATTAGATAATGAAAATAAAGTTATGAGTCTCAATGGATCAATTACTTTAAATAATATTCATTACAGTTACCCTAATTCGTCTCGCTCAGCACTTAAGGATATAAGTCTTAATATCCCTCTAAAATCTAATATCGGTTTAGTAGGTAAAACTGGAAGTGGAAAAACCACGACAGTTGATATCATACTAGGACTATTGGAAGCTAACAAAGGCTCTTTGGAGGTAGATGGTAAAATTATAAATAATCAAAACGTAAAATCATGGCAAAGAATTATTGGATATGTTCCCCAAACTATCTTTTTAGCTGACGATACAGTGGCTGCAAATATTGCACTAGGTTTAAATCAAGAAGATTTTAATCAAGAAGCAATATTAAGAGCTAGTAAAATTGCTAACATACATGATTTTGTAATGGAAGAATTACCTGATAATTATCAAACTACAATTGGCGAAAGAGGGGTAAGGTTATCAGGTGGACAGCGTCAAAGAATTGGTATTGCAAGAGCTTTATACCACGACCCTAAGGTTTTAATTCTTGATGAAGCTACAAGTTCATTAGATAATCAAACAGAACAAGCGGTAATGGATGCTGTAAATAAACTTAATAAAAATATCACTATTATTATGATTGCACACCGTTTAACAACAGTAAAAAAATGTGATCAAATATACTTATTTGATAAAGGTCAAATAATTGGATATGGAGACTTTGATTATTTAAAAGAAAATAATAAATTATTTAATTCAATGTCAGAAGTAGTTTAGTAATTATTATACATATAGTATGAAATTTGATGAATTAAAACTTCCCTCCAATAAAAATTTTGGTTTTTTAATTACATTAGTTTTTTTTATAGTTACAGGATATTTCTTTTTTAAAAGTAATACGTTTATTGCATATATCTCAGCTTTCTTTGCAATTATCTTTATGTTAACAACTATTTTGAGGCCTCAATACTTATATCAATTAAACATACTCTGGATGAGATTAGGTTTTTTGCTTGGTAAAATAGTTAGTCCAATTGTTCTTGGTATTATTTTTTTCGGGATATTTACCCCGGTAGCTTTAATTATTAGATTAGTAGGTAGAGATGAATTACGACTCAAATTTAAAAGAAAAAAAAGCCACTGGATTCCTCGAGATAACTCTAAAACAAGTAAAAACTTTAAAAAACAATTTTAAATGATTTAAAAATGGAATTCTTAAAAGAGCTTTTGACTTTTCTAAGTGTGCGTAAGAAATTGTGGCTTGCACCAATAATTCTTATAATGTTAATCTTAGGTTGGGTTTTAATTAGTGTTCAAGGCTCTGTAGTTGCACCCTTTATCTATACAATATTTTAGTTATCCAAAAAATGTATATAATAGGGTTTTCAGCATATTATCATGATAGTGCTGCATGTTTATTAAAAAATGGGGAGTTAATTTGTGCGGCACAAGAAGAGCGTTTTACACGAAAAAAGCATGATTCTAATTTTCCTATTCACGCTATAAAATATTGTTTAGATGAAGCAAAAATAGACTCCAATAAAATAGAAAATATTGTTTTTTATGAGAAGCCATTTTTAAAATTTGAGCGCTTAATTGAAACCTATTTATCTTATGCACCAATAGGTTTTTCTAGTTTTGCAAAAGCGATGCCCTTATGGATAAAAGAAAAATTATTTCTAAAGTCTTTAATATTAAAACAATTAAAGTCTAAAGTTGATAGTAATATTGATTGGAACAGAAAGCTTCTTTTTTCGGAGCACCACTTATCTCATGCAGCAAGTGCTTTTTACCCATCACCATTTAAAAGAGCAGCTATTTTAACAATTGATGGAGTAGGTGAATGGACGACAACATCTTTGGCCGTCGGAAAAGGAAGTAAAATTAATGTGATAAAAGAAATTCATTTCCCACATTCTTTAGGACTTTTGTATTCAGCATTTACTTATTATATCGGTTTCAAAGTAAATTCTGGTGAGTACAAAATTATGGGATTAGCACCTTATGGCGTACCTCGATATGCTGATTTAATACGCAAAAAGATAATAAATATTTCAGAAGACGGAAGTTTTCAATTAGATATGAGTTATTTTAAATTTGCCACTGGATTAACCATGACAAGTAATAAGTTTAATACTTTATTCGAAGGTAAGCCTCGTAAACCAGAGACTAATTTGACCCAACGTGATATGGACTTAGCAGCCTCTATCCAAAAAGTTACGGAAGAAATTATTGTTAAACTTGCAAAAGGTATTGCTAAAGATACTGGAGAGAAAAATCTCTGTTTAGCTGGCGGTGTTGCACTAAATTGTGTAGCAAACGGGATTTTGCATAGAGAAAATATATTCGAAAATATTTGGATACAACCAGCAGCTGGTGATGCAGGGGGGGGCAGTTGGGGCAGCTTTATCTGCTTGGCATATTCATTTAAATAAGGATAGATATGTAACATCAGAATTAGATAAAATGAAGGGCGGGTTTTTAGGACCAAAATTTACTAATGATGAAATTGAAATAGAACTCAAAACATGCGGCGCTACTTTTAAAAAAATGTCAGATGAGGATATGATTGAGTATGTAGCAAATGCTTTGGTAAAAGGAAAAGCAGTAGGTTGGATGCAAGGAAGGATGGAATTTGGTCCAAGGGCGTTAGGTAGTAGAAGTATTATAGCAGACCCTCGATCACCAAATATGCAGAAAACACTTAACTTAAAAGTTAAATATCGTGAGAGTTTTCGTCCATTTGCGCCTAGTATTCTTTTTGAAGATGTTAGCGAATGGTTTGAGTACAATACGCACTCACCATACATGCTTTTTGTTGCGAACGTAAGAAAAGATAAACATGTTAAAATAGAAGCTAAAGAGCAGTCTTTATTTGGCATTGATAAACTTAAAGTACCTCATTCTATTGTTCCAGCAATAACGCATGTTGATTACTCCGCGCGTATCCAGACAGTGCACATCGATACGAATCCATTATTTTATTCAGTCATTCAAAAATTTAAAAAAAAAACAGGTTGCCCTATTGTTGTAAACACGTCTTTCAATATTCGTGGTGAACCAATAGTTTGCTCACCAACTGATGCATTTAAATGTTTTATGGGAAATAAATTAGATCTTTTAGCAATTGGAAATTTTATTTTACTTAAAGACGATCAAAATAAAAAAATGATAAATTATTATGAGCAAAAATATGAATTGGATTAAAATTTCACTCATTAATTTTGTAATATTTTTTTTGCTCATTATTGTAATAGAAGTTGGACTTAGATTTATATGGACTGGTTATCAATGTTACAAAAGCGATTGTAATTTCTCTAGAATTACTAATCTTTCCATTTATGATGTTTTAAATGAGTTTCTTGATATAAATCTTGGATTTACAAAATACGATAAAGATCTAGGGTATATTCCTAATCCTGGTTTTGAAAAAACAATTAATGCAAAGGGCTGGAAAAATAAATATGTTTCTGTGGATAAATATAGTTTCAGAAAAAATAATTCAGATAATATTCCAAGACATTTAGATCAAAATCATACAATACTTGCTGTAGGAGACTCATTTACATTTGGTGATCAGGTTAGCAATCATGAAACTTGGCCTGCTTGTCTTGAAAGAGAATTAGGAAAAACCGTCTTAAATGCAGGGGTTCCCGGATATGGAGCTGCTCAAGCAGTTAAAAGGGCCTCAATGATTGATAAAGATTTTGATATTAACACAGTAATATTAAGCATTTATCTCAATGATGATTTCCACAGAGACCAGAATATTTATTTAAATGGATTTCCCAGACCTTCAGTAATCAAATCAAATGGACAAATAAAATACGATAAAGTTCCCGATTTGGCCGATATTGGAACAAATTTCAATCCAAAAGGTCAAAGAGTATTTTTGGCATTTATAAAAAATAACTCAATGCTAGGTTCAAGAATTATTGATGCCCTTAACATTGATTTATCAGGTAAAAGCAAATTTAAAATACACCCCAAATCAGCACAAATTAACGAAATTATAAATTTTACAATTTCAGAATTTGAAGAGCTAAGTATAAAAAATAAATTAATTGTTTTTCAATATGCTAAACATGATTTGTACGATGAGAATTATGCTGTACAAAAGACACAACATATACGCGAGCAGGTTTCAAGTATCTTGAATGAAAAAAAAATAGATTTTGTTGATACTTATAATGTTTTATTTTTAAACGATAAAAAAGGACTTAAGAAAGTTTGGTATTCTCATCATTCACCTTTTGGAAATGAAATAGTGTGTAGCCAATTGTTAAAATTTTTAGCCCAAGACTAATTGTTAATTTTAGATAATATTTTTTCAGCTAACATCAAGGAACCATCATTATAAATATGACCTCCTGCATCTACAACAGGACTACCATCATCCATTAAAGCATGGCAAAGATCTTTTTCACAAAAGATATCTAAGCTATCAACATAATTAATACCTTTTATATTTTCAAGAAATGATGAAGTTAAACCAATCTTATTTCTTTGATCAGATGCCTTTACATATAAAAGACTTATATCTTTTGTCTTATTGTATATTTGTACCTTAGAAATATACTTTGATATATCTACAGGAAATATGGGACCCTCCAATACAAAAACAACACTTTTATTATTTCTTATTAAATTTTTACTAGTTTTTGCAATTTGATCTTTTAATGACTTTAAACTTGGTTTTTTACCATCAAGATAAAAAATATTCTTATCTTGATCTATTAAATTCCTATAATTTCCAATCCAAATAATTTCTTTTAACTCCTTTTCTCCAATAAACCAGTCCATTAAATTTTTTTGCCGATTATCTCTACAGTTAAATCTTTTATCTATTCTTGATATGCCCGGAACAGGAGGACATCCATCACTAATTATTGCTATGTAAGACTTTTGATTTTCTATCAACAGTTCGTTCATACCAAATATTGCAGATCCAGCAAATGAGTCTCCCCATAAAATACCACTAGGCTCAGACGATTTATCACCTATTTTACATACATGACCAGATATATTATTAATACTAATTGAATTTGATCTACAAAAATTAACCCAACTTGTAACTTCATTTTCTTTAACTTGGATATGTTTAATTTCTTCAAATTTTTTTCTATCTATATAACCGTCTGATGAAATCCCAATAATTCCAATAGATATTAATAAAGTTAATGAGCTAATAAGAATAAATAATATTTTTTTTCTTGAAAATATGTGACCATTGTTGACTCTAAAAGGCTGTTCAATAAATTTATAAGTGAGTCCAGATAAAATTAAAATTGAAATACAAATAGCTATAATCATTGTAAAACTTAATTCCCCAAATTGACGTATTCTAGTAAAAGCAAACAATGGTTGATGCCATAAATAAGCTGAGTAACTAATTAAACCCACACTTACGAGTATCTTACTGCTGAGTATTTTTGCAGCTAAAGTTTCTTTGTGCGCATAAATAATTAATAGCATAACACCAATAACTGGAACAAGAGTATAGATACTGGGAAATGGTGTATTTTTATCATACACAAAAATTGAAAATGTTATAGCGCCTAAACCAAGTATTGATAAATAATTATTTTTTTGAATACCCTTGCTCTGAATAATAAATGCCGAGATAGATCCAGCCAAAATTTCCCAGGCACGTGTTGGAGCTAAATAGAAATTGGCAACCGCTTGATTGCGCCAACCCCACTCGCTTAGTACTATACTAATCAAAGTAATAAAAAAAATTATCCAAAAAATTTTATTTTTTCCAAAACTCCATACAAAAATAAGAAAAATTGGAAAGAAGATATAAAACTGTTCTTCAACCGCTAAACTCCACGTATGTAACAAAGGCATTTCGTCTGCTTTATAGAAAAAATAATCAGTCTTTTTCCAAAATAATATGTTTGATACAAATAAGCTTACTGCAATAAGACTTTGTGAAAAATTTTTCATTTCATTTGGAAGCATCCAAATCCAAGAAAAAGGTATACAAAAAAGCATTATAAAAATAAGTGCTGGAAGTATTCTTCTTGCACGTCTTTCATAGAAGTTGATCAAATTAAATTTCCGTTTTTCAATATCCTCTAAAATAATTGTTGTTATCAAATAACCACTTATAACAAAAAAAACATCGACGCCTACAAACCCACCTTTGAATAGTTCAAATCCAGCATGAAATAAAATCACTGGAATTACTGCTATACCTCTTAGCCCGTCTATTTCACTACGATATTTCATTATAAAAACCCAAGATACTAATAATTATTAGATGATTTGTTTTAAAACTTATATCTTTTTCTTATTAATTTCATATTTTTATTAGAAAGATTTATAAAAAAGTTGCATATAAAATTTTAAGAAATTTATAACTTTAGGAACGCTTTCTTAAACAACAAAGATAGTCAAAAAAATTTATAAAATACATTTTAATTCTCATATTTTTTTAAATTTGATTTTAAGTTTGTGAAAATTGATATCAATACATATAATGTAATTTCCATGAGATTTTTTTATGTCTTGTATATATTGTAACTCTGAAGTCATCGAAGTTTGGAATTTAGGAGAGTTTCCACCATCTGATACGTTTTGTAATAGTGAGAAGGCTTCGCTTGAAATTTTATCTGAAAAACTTGCAGTTGGAGTTTGTACTTCTTGTGGCTTGACCCAAAATACTGTTTTATTAAGTGAAAAGATAAGATACGAGGATAATGATTATGCTTACAATTCAGCAAATTCATCCTATGCTAAATCACACTGGGCAAATTTCACAGAAGATTTAAAGAAAAAAAAATTATTAAATAATAAAGTAAAAGTTTTAGAAGTTGGTGCCAACGATGGTTTCCTTCTAAATTTAATTAAGTCTCATTTTCCTAATTCTGATCTCACTGGTTTAGATGCTAGTCCATTTCAAGTATCTAAAGCTAATGAAAATTTTCCAAATATAAAAATGATTCACAATATTTTTGGTATATCTGATGATTTATTGTCAAATCATTTTTTTGATATAGTAATAGGAAATAATGTTTTAAATCACTCAAATCAATTAAATAAATTTTTATCAAGAGTTAAAGATGTTTTAGCAAAAGACGGTTTTTTTATTTTTGAAGTACCTGCACTTGATGTTATGTTTTTAAAAAATAAATGGGATATGATTTACCATGAACACGCTTCTTATTTTAGCATAAATTCAATATTGAATATTTTTCCAAATGCAGGTTTCGAAGTAGTTAGCATTGAGTTAAGTGATTATCATGGGGGCTCATTTAGAGTATTAGCAAAACAAGCTGAGTCTTCATTGAGTGGTAGATTAATAACGACAAATTATGAGCATGAAAGTTTATCAAAAATAAAGGCAACAGCTGAAAAGCAAAGAGAAACCCTGCTCAAAAAAAATCAAATCAATCAAAAGTAACTCCTCTAAAAAAATTTATTTTTTTGGAGCTCCAGCAAAAGGTGTAACATTTATTAATTATTGTGGACTTTCTAGTGATCTAATAGAAGGATGTCTAGAAAATTCATTAGATAAGATCGGTAAATTCATTCCAAAATCTGGCTTACCCATTATTAGCGAAAAAAATGTTGAACAGGGATCTTATGCTATAAACTTGTTATGGAATATCCCCGATGTATTTGAAGTTTTTTGTAAAAAAAATAACTTGGAGGAAATAAGCTATGAAATTAATTAAGTTCAAGCCAAATTTTACAGACAATAGAGGTTCGATTACTGACCTTTTTTATGATGAAACTATTAATCATGTAACGCATATTAAAACAACAGATACATCCTCTGTTCGTGGAAATCATTATCATAAAAAAACAACACAAGCTATGTATATAATAAAGGGTAGTTTAAAATATTGGTACAAACAATTAGGGGAAAATGAAACAAAATGTGTTCTTGTAAAATCAGGTGAAATGGTTGTTACTAAACCAAACGAAGTCCATGCAATTTCCTTTGAAGAGGAAAATGAGTTTATAGTTTTTTCTTGGGGTTTGCGAGGTGGTAAAGATTATGAAATCGATACATTTAGAGTTGATAATATTATTAAATCTTGATTAATAAAAAAATTCTAATTATTGGCTCTCAGGGTTTTTTAGGAAGAAACCTTAACAACTATTTCTCTAAACTTGGATATGAAGTAAAAACATTATCAAGATTAAATGGCGATTTGTTAGAATTTGAATCATGGAAAAATTTATCTGTATCAGACCATTATGAAGCAATTTATTTTTGTGCAGAGAGATCTGGTAATCAAATTTTTTTTGAAAAAAATTCTTCATTTGATTTGATAAAGCATAACCAAAAACTAATAATAAATTTAGATAAATTTATGCAAAGTTTGAAAAATCCAACAAAATTTTTTACCTTTGGAAGTTTGTGGACAGCATTCCATAAACTTGAGGAAATTGAAGAAAAAAATTTATTTTGTCATTATCATGAAGCAAGTGTTGCAGGTCTAAAAATTACAAAAATTATACTTTTTGAACTTATAAAGAAACTCAATAAATTTACACAGCACAAAGCTTCAATAATTACTACAGGCACACTTTATGGGCCAATGGATCAAAGTGATCATTTAATTCCTTCAATACTGTCAAAATTATCCTTGTATCCTAAAGAATTAAAAATGTTTGGAAAAGGAGACTCCATAAGAAATTATACATATGTTGAGGATTTATGTTTTTGGTTAAATGAAATTTTAAAATCAAATCATATATGTCCAGATAATATTATAGTGGCATCTGATAAAAATCACCCTGTACAATATGTAATAGAAACTTTGGCAAGTAGGTTTGAAGTTCAGAAATTAATTTGGGGAGACAAAGCTGACAATTTTAAGAGCAGAGTCCCAAATACAAAACAATTTTCATTATTGTATAATACAGAAGGATACCATTTTCGTGGAATAGACTCATTCAATAAAGATGAGCTACTTAAGTGGATTTAATTTATTTCATTTAATAAATTTAAGTTCTTTTATTGCAAATTTTTTAAATCAAAATATAAATCAACTACTATGGGTTCTTTTAAATATTTTTTATGAAAAAATTTATTATTACTACAACAATAAACACACCTACTAAAGCAATAAGAAAGTTTGATAACAATCCTGATTGGAGCTTGATTGTTATAGGTGATAAAAAAACCCCAAAAGATTATAATTTAAAAAATGGTATTTATATTTCACCAGATGAACAAGAGCATTATGATAAAAGTTTATCAGATGCAATTGGCTGGAATTGTATTCAAAGAAGAAATTTTGGATTTTTAAAAGCATACGATTTAGGTGCAGATATTATTGCTACAATAGATGATGATAACATCCCTTTAAACAATTGGGGTGATGAAATATATGTAAACAAAAATATAGAAATAGAATGCTATGATACAGATCAAATAGCATTTGATCCACTTTATGTAACTAATTACAAGCATCTATGGCATAGAGGTTTCCCAATACAATTGATAAATAAAAGAAATTGTAAAAAAACTAAAAATCAAATTACAGTTGATATACAAGCTGATTTTTGGAATGGGGATCCAGATATTGATGCTATATGTAGAATTGAACATGCACCAATTTGTGAATTTGATATAAATAACTTCCCATTCACCTCTTTTCAATTTTCTCCATTTAATTCACAGAATACTTTTTTATCAAAAAAAGTATTAAAAGATTATTTTATGTTCCCGCATATAGGTAGAATGGATGATATTTGGGCTTCTTATTATGTCGAGTCACTAAATTACAAGGTCGTTTATGGAAAACCAACTGTATACCAAGAAAGAAATGACCATAATTTAATCAATGATATGAAGAAAGAATATATCGGGTACGAAAATAATTTAGAACTTTTAAAGGACCTAAAACTTTCACCTGATAAAATTAATAAATATTTACCTGAAAGATCTAGAGAAGCTTTTAAATTATACCAAAGACATTTTTAAAATTATAAATATCAATAGTTATACAAGTTCCTCTATTCCAGTATTTTTCCAATCTTTTAAATATTTGTCACAATCTATACAGTTCTTTTTATCGCCAGGTCTTCTTTTTGACTCACCACAATCTGTAGCAAATATTTCAAAATTATTCTTATTTTTTTTTCTAACCCTTAAAAAAAGAATATTATTATTTTTTTCAATTGTTTTTTTTTCAAAAGACAAACCATTCCAATCTAGATAATGGTAGAGTAAATGCTCGGCATGCGTGTAATGTTTTAAATCATTGGCATCATTCATATTATTATATTGATCTAATAGAATATCCATTTTATCTGATGGCCCTATTGCGAACCTGTCATGTATACACTTTTTATCATTAAATTTGCCAAATGAGCCGCAACCATCTCTTTCATTGTGAAAAAAAGGTATAGTAATTTTATTTTTTGGAAAGTTATTTATATTTGGTATTGGCTTTATAAACAAAACATCAGCTCTTAGTCTTAATTTAAAATCGTATTTAAAATTATTCTCATTTTCATAGTTTTTAATTAGCTTATTACATTCAAAAAGAGCATATATCATTTGTAAATAAGATTCTTTGCCTTTTCCAAAATTTCTTACATTAATCTTAGATTGATTAGATAAAAATTTATCTTTTGTTATAATTATTTTTTTGAAAGGTAACTTTTTTCTTATTTCTTCAACATTGATTGGATTATTTGTATTAATTTTTTTTTTTGGCTTAAAAAAATCCAATATTTTATATAGTACATCTTTAGATGAGTTTATTATTCCTCTATAAAATAATTTTTTTTTACCAATTTCAGAATAATATATAAAAATATCTGGATTATCTAATTGATCAAAAACATTACGTTTTAAGTTTTTACTAGTGATATTTAAAAAATCAAGTCTTCCAGTTATACAAACTGCTGTACGCAATTTTTTCATAGAAAAAAATTATATATATTAAAAAATTAAATAGTATACATTTTAAAAATTCATTATGAGTAATATTTACGCAAATAAAATTCATGAAATAAAAACTATAAAGGAACCTTTTGATCACTTTGTAATTGATAATTTTATCGATATTGATCTTTTTAAAAATATTTATGATTCCATCGATAATATTGATACTTTGAATGTATTTACTAAATCGAAAGGTAGATTTGGATTAAATTTCAATGATTGGTCTAAGCATAAATATCTAAATCAAATTAAAAAAGATATTTTTAATGATGAAATAAGAGCTACATTAATCAATAAGTTTAGCAACCAGATAAAAAAAAAGCAGCCTAAATCTTTAGACTCAAATTGGAATGCTACATTAACATACGATAACAGTGCATATAAAATACAAAAACATCGTGACAATAACATTAAACAAGTAACTTTTATTTTTTATATTAAAGGTGGAGTTTCCGGGACTATATTACATAAGAATTTTTTTAATATCATTAATA
Organism: uncultured Alphaproteobacteria bacterium; assembly: GCA_902617465.1. Classification (GTDB taxonomy): domain Bacteria; phylum Pseudomonadota; class Alphaproteobacteria; order HIMB59; family HIMB59; genus HIMB59. The sequence goes on from CACMWO010000001.1 coordinate 23,192, forward strand.
AAGAAAAGGACAAAAGAATTGAATTTAAAGAAAATAGATTATTGTGTTTTAGCTCTTTCATAAATACATGGCATAGTGTTGAAAAACCAAAAACACCTCAAAATAGATTTACTATACAAGCTTATTTGGAGTTTTCAGAAGAACCTTACTTAAAATGGACATCAAACGGTTATCCAAACTTATTTAATAAAATAAAAAATAAATTAATCCCACGATCTAAAGACAAAATATGACGATCATAAAAAATTAATTAAATTTAAAAAATGAATTTTTTTAGACTTAAAAGATCAATCATATCATTATTTAAAAATCCCCAAAAAATTTTCTACTTTAAAAGATATTATGGTGTTTATAAAAATTTATTTAATATGTCAAAACCATATCAACACTTTAAAATTAACAGAAAATTTCAAATTTTAGATGAAACATTTGAGATTATTAAAAATATTAATGAACACAAAAAAATTAAGATAATAAATATAAAAAAATTATATTATTTAAAAAAAAATAAAAAATTAATTTACCTTCATGATTTATTTAATAAAAGTGGCACTGATAAAAATAACAATGAATATGACTTAATTTATATTTATTTATTCAAAAAAATTAATTTCAAATTTAAAAGAATTCTAGAAATTGGCATTGGATCAAATAATTTAAAGATTGATGGCAATATGGGCTATCAAGCGATACCAGGTGCCTCTTTGATAGCCTTAAGTAAATTTTTTGAAACAGCAAAGATATACGGGGCCGACATAGATCCCAATATAAGAATAAATCAAAAAAATATTAAAACATTTGTTGTTGATCAAACATCTAGAAAATCTTTGTCTCATTTTTCTAAAAAAACTAATTATTTTGATTTAATAATTGATGATGGTTTACATTTACCTCATGCTAATTTACTAACTTTCGAAATACTCTCAAATAAACTCTCCAAAAACGGTATTTATATAATAGAAGATATTGATTTTGAATTTTTGAAAATTTATATAACATTAAGTAAATTAATCATTTCATCTTACAAAGTTGAAATATTTAAGACAAAAAAAAGGTATTTATTTGCCGCTATAAAATTATGAGTTTAATAAAAACAATTAATTTTCCACCTTTAGGTGACGATCGTGGTTCTCTGGTTGCACTAGAAAGCTTTAAAACTGTTCCTTTTGAAATTAAAAGGGTTTATTACATCTTTGGAACAAAAGAAGGTGTTGCTAGAGGCTTTCATGCTCACAAAAGTATAAAACAAGTAATGGTTTGTGTAACAGGTTCTTGTAATATCTTATTAGATAATGGCTTAAAGCGAGAAGAGGTTCTTCTTGACTCTCCAACAAAAGGACTTTTGATTGAAGATCTTATTTGGCGAGAAATGCATAGTTTTTCCCCAGATTGTGTTTTAATTATCTTGGCTAATGAATATTACAAAGAAAATGATTATATCAGAGATTATCAAGAATTTTTATCGGCCATAAAGAATTAGGTTTATATTAAACTTATAGAGATACATATATTTGAAGTACTTTTATAAATTATAATGGATGCTATATTTGGTAATAAAATAATGTTCAATTTATGATGATCCATAAGTTAAGTGATGTGCAAACTAGTAAAATAGGAAAAGGTACAACTATTTGGCAGTATTGTACAATCCTTGCCGGTGCTTCAATTGGTAAAAACTGTAATATTTGCTCGCACTGTTTTATTGAAAATAATGTTGTATTAGGTGACAGAGTAACTGTTAAAAATGGTGTAATCATCTATGACAATATACACATAGAAAATGATGTTTTTATTGGACCAGGTGTAATTTTTACAAACGACATTTACCCACGAAGTATTAGAGTGGGAGGTCAAGATAAAAATAACTTTCCAAATACAATCGTGCGAGAAGGTGCTTCAATAGGTGGCGGTACCGTGATTTTACCAGGTATAGAAATTGGTAAAAAATCTATTATTGGAGCCGGTGCTGTGGTCACAAAGGACGTTGCAAATGGATCTGTTGTTTATGGTTCACCAGCAAAGTTCAAAAGAAATATAGATGATATTTAATAGGATAAATAATTCTAAGAAAGGTGAGATTATGAACATATTTTTTTATGTTTTTTTTCTAGCTTTAAAGTGAAAATTCCTTTTCTTGATGTTGGCGCAACTTATCTTGAATTAAAGCAAGAAATTGATGATGCGGTCTCACGAGTACTTAATAGTGGATGCTACATACTTGGACCTGAAGTAGAAGCATTTGAAAATGATTGGGCTAAATATTGCGGTGCTAATTATTCTGTTGGTCTTGCAAGTGGTTTAGATTCAATTTCTCTTGCCTTAAGAGCTTTAAATATAGGTAATAATGATGAAGTAATAGTTCCATCTCATACATACATTGCAACCTGGATTGCAATAACTTCTGTTGGTGCCATACCCATCCCAGTTGAACCCGATCCTAAAACTTATAATATTGATCCAAAAAAAGTTGAAGATGTAATTTCACCAAAAACAAAAGTAATTCTTCCAGTTCATCTTTATGGACAACCTGCGGATATTGGCCAAATTCTAGAAATTGCAAAAAAATATAATATTAATGTTGTTGAAGACGCTGCACAATCTCATGGAGCGTGCTACAAAGGTAAGCGAATTGGAGCTCATGGAGATATTGTTTGTTGGAGCTTCTATCCTGGAAAAAGTTTAGGAGCTTTTGGAGATGCTGGTGCTATTACTACAAATAATCCAGATTTAGCAAAAAAAATTATTACACTTCGAAATTATGGAAGCCAAAAAAAATATATAAATGAATTAGAAGGAGTAAACTCTCGTCTTGATCCCATTCAAGCTGCGATATTGAGAGTTAAATTGAAATATCTTGATAGTTGGAATGAGCGCAGAAAAATAATAGCAAGTATTTATACAAAAGAGCTTAACAATAGTAGTTTGATTTTACCACATGTACCTGAGTGGGCTGATCCTGTTTGGCACTTGTACGTTATAAGAAGTAATAATAGAGATCTTTTAAAAACTCGTCTAAATGAGGCTGGAGTAGAAACTATCCTGCATTATCCCATTCCTCCTCATTTACAAGATGCATTTCAAAATTTAAAAATAACTGAAAAATCTTATCCTATTGCTCGACAAATAGCAGGAGAGGTGCTCAGTCTTCCAATTGGTCCGCATCTTGAACCTCAACATTCTGAAAAAATTGTTTCAATTTTAAAATCATCCTTAAAAAAAAAATAATATGATAAATTTCGTGAGTTCAAACCCATGAAAAATTCACCACTAGTTTCAATTATAATTCCATCTTACAATCACGCAAAATATATCTCAAAAGCAATTGATAGTGTTTTAGCTCAGACGTATTTAAATTTTGAAATTATAATTGTAGATGATGGATCAACAGATAACAGCCATGAAATAATTCTAAATTACAAAGAAAATCCAAAAGTTCATATTATTCTTAACAAAGAAAATAAGGGCCAAAGTAGTGTTTTAAATCAGGCTATAGATATTTCTAATGGAAATTATATTGAAATTTTGCCCTCAGATGATTGGTACTTACCTGAAAAGACTGCTTTGCAAGTTGCAAAATTTGAGCTTTGTGGGCAGGATGTTGGAGTGGTATATGCTGCTGGTAAAAGATTTTATGAAGATACAGGTAAAACAAAAATAATAAATTTACCGATACACAAAGGACGGATAGCGAGAAAATTGATTGAATTGGGAAATTTTATTTACCCAGTTACACCTATGTATCGACGCAAAGTTTTTAATAAAGTGAGATTTAGCGAGCAATTTATTGCAGAGGGAGAAGCTATACATATGCGAATCTCACTTTATTTTAAATATGAGTACATTAATGATGTTGTTGCTGTGATGCGTGATCACTCTTATAATATTGGTAAAGATGCAGAAAAAATGAATTATGAAATTGAGAAGCATAGTGAATGGTATTTCTCTATTCCAGAGCTACCTGAAGATCTAAGAAAACTAAAAAAAAAATACTTATTAAGAAATTATAGAGTCAAATCAATGCAGCTCATATTTGACCTAGGAATGACAAAGAAGGGAAGAAAAAATATTTATAAAGCATTTAAATTAGAACCATTCTATAGTAAAATTCAACATAAACTAATATTAGTATTCATAGCGTCTTTTTTTCCAAAAAAGTTGTTAATTATATTTCGAAAATTTTGGCAAAGAAGTACAACATAAGTTGAGAAATACTAAAATGAGTAATCTATACTTTCTAAAACATAATTCTTTTATTTTTAGATTTGCTACTATTAAATTTATTCTATGAAAGCCGTTCATATATTAGGGGGTCTTGGAAGTCAAATGTTGGCTTATTCTTTATATTTATCTCTTAAAAATGCATACCCAAATGAAAAAGTTATATGTGATTTCACAGCTATGCATAAATATGGTCACGTTTGTCATAATGGAGAGGAGCTAACAAAAATTTTTGATATTAAAGAACAATATATTCCATCTTATTTAGCAGCGATAGTGTATTCAAAAAATCCTTTTTTTAGAATTTTGAGAAAATTATCAAAAATATTTGGTATAATTAAATTTCACGATGCACTCCAAAAAAAATATAATTTTGATGAAAGTGTATTTAATAAAAAAGGAACTGTGATATACCACCAGTGCTGGACATCATGGAAATATTTTCTAGGGGTAGAGCCTCAAATAAAAGAAATTTTTAAGTTTAAACCAATCAAAGGAGAAAAAAATATTGAAACGCAAAAGAAAATTCTTTCTTCAAATTCAATATCTGTTCATATAAGACGAGGAGATTATATAGGCTCCAAGTTTTCAGAGGGCTTAGTAGATAATATTTCATATTATAGAAGAGCGTTTGAAATTATTAATAAAAAAATAACTAATCCGCACTTTTTTTTATTCTCTGATGACCCTAAATGGGTTGCTGAAAAATTAATAAAAGAAATTCAAGGTGCTTCAGTAACTCAAATTGATTGGAATAGTTCTTATGATAGCTATATAGACATGCAACTTATGGCAAGTTGCCGCCACCACATTATACCTAATAGCTCATTTTCATGGATGGCAGCTTATCTTGCTAAATCACCAGAGCAAATTGTTATTTCACCAAAAAACTGGAGTGGTGACCTTTCAACTGGTATCGAACTTAAAGATATGAATATGCCTGACTGGCTAGTCATAGAAAATTAAATTGATTAGAAGACTTTAATCTGTCTAAAGAAGATCATTATTTTTTTTTGAAACTGACTTACTTGTATACCAATCAATAGTATTTTTTAAACCGTTACTCAAGCTTACCTTAGGGTTATAGCCTAGACCCCTTATTTTATTTATGTTAGGGCAACGACGCTTAGTAGAACCCTCCATTGCTGGCAAGTTCTTAATAATTATTTTAACATCCATGTGATTGGCAATTAATTGAACAAGTTCTTTTATCTTAATTTCGTTGTCGTTACCTATGTTATATATTTCTCTGTCTGAGCCATATTCAGTCATTCTTAAAATACCTGACACAATGTCATCTATGTAGCAAAAAGATCTACTGTCCTCTCCGTCTCCTCTTATTTCAAGTTGTATAGTTCGACTATTCAACCTTTCAATTTCTTTTTGTATACGCTCTATAAATTGAGGAATGACATGTTTCCATCCCATATCAGGGCCATAAACGTTATGAGGGCGGAAAATTAGAATCTTTTTAAAATGGTCTTTACCAATATTCATTGCAATTAGCTCTGAGGCTATTTTTGAGCAACCATAAGAGTAACGGGGATTTGTTGAATTTGGTAAACATAATTCAACTTCTTCAGATGTTGGAATTATTTTGGGTGTTTGATAAACTTCTGCACTTGAGGCTACAATAAGATTTTCAATTCCAGCCTCTATCGCAGTTTCTGCTACTGCAAACATTCCTTTAATACCGACATCTAAAACTAAATCAGGTTTATTATAAAAATTCTCAGTGCCATTTACTGCAGCAAGGTGGAAAACAGTTTTGCATCCTTTAAACGCATCAAAAAGACTTACCTTGTCTCTCACATCGGCACTAAACAACTTAAAATTATTTGATATTCCACTTAAACGTTCTGCCTCTCCTCTAAGATTATTATCTATACCATTTACAAAAAAATTTTGTGACACAAGTGCACGACACAAATAAGCTCCTATAAAACCACTGGCTCCAGTAACGGCAACTTTATTCATTATTTGCGACCTTAAAATTACCTAAAGATAAATATTTTTTATTGTTCACAGCTACCGGATCAGAAGAGAAGTTATTCCAAAAGTCAAAGACAATACCTTCAGGAGAGAGCGAATTGATAATATCATCAAGATTTTGGTGACTAAAAAAATCATTATTATTTGTTATCAATAATAAGTCAGTATCTTCAGCTGCATCTTTAATATCTTTGAATATTTGACAATTTGGATAATGATTTTTTAAATTTTCTTTACTTACTACTGGATCATAAACCCCGATTTGTGCTGATGGTAGACTTTCTCTAATCTCTTTATAGACAACTGTAGCCATAGAACCACGAAGATCATCAGTCAAAGGTTTCCCTTTAAACGCCATTCCTAAAAGAGAAACTTTCAACCTTTCTTTTAATTTATTCTTGAAATATTTTTCAATCAACTTAGATATAACTTCAGAGGGTTGACGTTCATTAACAAATCTTGCAGCTTTTGTAATCTCTAAATCAATACCATACTTCTTTAAACTCTGATGAAATATATGCGGGTCTTTTTCTAAACAAGGACCTCCGACTAATCCTGGTAAAGCAACATTAGTTCTTGGGTAATTTTGTTTACCTGAGTTGATAACTTCAAGGGCGTTTACACCAACTGAGTCACATGCGCGTGCAACTTCATTAGCAAACGCAAACTGAATATCACGGTAAGCGTTATCTACTAACTTTATAATTTCTGCAGCCTCATAAGTATCAACATAGATAATTGATTTTGTTATATTTCTAAAAAGTTTTGCAGCTGACTCAGATGCTTTAAAACTGTCGGAACCAATTATTTGCGGAAGCAAATTTAATTCTTTAATGGCATTACCTTCAAGTGTACGCTCAGGACACATTGCTAAGTAATACTTTTTATTTGTTTTAATAAGTTCATTTTCGACAAGCTTACGTGTCGTTCCAACTTCAACTGTAGATCTTACGATAATTGTTGATGCATCAGACATTTGATTTATAACCTCTGAAATTGCTGTTTTAATCATATCAATCCTTGGTTTTCCATCTGAACCAAGAGGAGTCCCTACAGTAATAATAAAATATTTACAACAATCAGTTGCATCGAACTTTTTTTTAGCAATTAGATTACCATTTTTTATTTGATCCTCAATAATTGGCGCTAAACCTACCTCAGTAAAATGAGCTTTGCCGGAGTTTACTTTAGTGACTATTTCTTCATTACTTTCTATACCTAATACTTTTACACCACTTTTTGCTAGTGAAGCAGCTAGTGTCAAACCAACATACCCTAAACCAATTATTCCAACTTCAAAGTTCATCTTTTTTCCATTTTGTATACAAAAGATAAACGTTTTTAATTTTGCATAATTTTAAGTTTTTTAAAATATTTTGATACATTGAGTTAATATAATTATTATTTATAGTATAAATTTAGGCATAATTAATTATCGTTTGTAAATTATTTTATTATAAAAGAATATTTATTTATGTATATCTTAAGTTAATTATTTTTATAAGATTAGATAATTTAACTGTGATTCAATTATTGCTACATATCTCGTTAGGATTAAGAATTTAGAAAAGAATGAGCATCACATACAAATTCAAGTATCAAATTTCAATAATTCTATTACCAATTATATACTTATTACTATTTGGAAGATTTGGACTTGAAGACTCGGACTCTGGATTTATCGTTGGTTTGGGATGGAGAGTTTTTAATGGAGAAATCCCATACAAAGATTTTTATTTTGTACGCCCAATAATTTCAGTATTAATTTCGAGTTTGAAAATAAGCATTTTACCCGAATTTGGACAAGTATTATCAATGAGACTACTTAATTACTATCAATTGTTGTTTCAAGTTTATCTTACAATAATTGCAATCGAAAAATTCTATGATTTTAGTGCTTTAAAAATAAATAAATATTTATTCACGGCTATATCTTTTATAGCAACCTCTATTGGTTCATTTTATTTTCAGTGGTACACAACAGATGGTATTTTTTTAGCAGTACTTGGTCTTGTGATTATAGTTCTTTTTAATAATAAAAACTTATTTTACTTAATTTTAGCAGGTGTATTTTTATGTCTTTCAGCTTTAACTAAACAAAACTTTTATATAGTTCCTATTATTGGTTTTGCTTTTGTCTTTTTACAATATGGATTAAAAAAATTTATTGTAGTTTTATCGGGAACTTTTTTTACTTTATTAATTTATTTTACTTACTTTTATATAAATAATTTAATTGATATTTATCTATCTTTAACTTCAAATACACCAGCAGTTAAAGAGCTAATATGGTCCGGTACTATGGGATACTTTCATAACACACCATATTTTTTTGCATTTGCTGTAATTCCTATACTGACATATTCAATTATGATCAATTTTAAAAAATTTATTACAAACCAATCCAGAGTTGTATTTATTATTTCCACTATATTAATTATTTTATTAAACATATTTATAATTTTTGAATTTGGGATTAATTACAAATTTAGTTATGATAGAATTATACCTATAATTATTGTTATAGTTTTTCTACACTTAATTATTACAAAAAAAGAAAAACTAAAAAATCATTACTTCTTAATTGCTATACTTGGAATTAGCTGGGCGTCATCTATTAGTTGGGGATATAGAAGTCCACATTTGTATTTTACTCCAATAATATTTGCCTCTTATTATTTACTACAAAAATATTTAAATATTTTTGATAAAAAAACAGTTGTTTTTTTTAGTTCTGTTATTTTAATTTACTCTTTTATTGCAAACTTAAAGCCATATAGAGATGATTACATTTGGAATATTACCAGCGATGCGTCTAAAATTTCAAGCAAACTAGCGTTCATCAAAACAAATGATATGAGATTAAAAAAACATTTAGAATTAAAAGAAATATTTAATAACTACGATAATACAACTATTCTTCCTTCTATGCCTGGTGCGTATTATATTCATGGTTACATAAATAAATTATCTGTTGATTGGGCAATGGATGTTGAAATAGCTTATGACCGTATAGGTATCACAAATGATCTTAATAGTTGTTGTAAATACTACATAATTGAAAAAAGAATTGGACCAAACAATAGATTAACTATTGGTCAAAGAGTAGGCAGTGAAGGCAAATATTATTCATCCACAACAGATTATGTCAAAAATAATTATAAACTCATAAAATCAAATTATAAATATTTTGAAATATATGAAAAATGAAATTAGTAGCTTGTTTATGAAGTTAATTAAAAGAGGCTTTTTAAAAGCAATTGACTTATTGGCTCCTAAACAAATTAATGTTAGCCCTAAAATTAGCATTTTAAGGCAACGGTTAAAAAGTTATGGCGATGCTTTCTTAGCAAGTTATTTCTATTATGATATAATTATTTATTGATTCAAAAAATTTTTACATACATTCTCATAGTTCTTCATAAAGTTAGGCTTTTATTATTTGTTCAAAATAAATACATATCATTTGGCTCTGGTTGTGAAATTACAAGTGGAGTGCGTGTTAGAGCATTTGATGGAGGAGTTATAAAGTTTGCTGAGAAGGTTTGCATTGATCGTTTTGCAGATATTCAATCCAAAAGTGGTGAAATATTTATCGGCCCTTGTACTTTTATTGGACAGTTTAGTATAATTTGTTCTCACTATAAAATCTCAATTGGCTCAGATTGTCTAATCGCTGAACATGTGACCATTCGTGATCAAGATCATAATTTTGGAACTATAAAAAAAACTAGCTTAGCTGGAATGAGAACTTCATCGATTGAAATTGGAAATAATGTATGGATAGGCGCAAAGGTAACTGTCACTAAGGGTGTAAAGATTGGTAATAATTCTGTAATTGGTGCAAACTCCGTTGTTACTAAAAATGTACCTGCAAATACAATTGTTGGTGGGATACCATCAAGAATTTTATCTGAGACTAAATGAGAAAAAAAAATATCTCAATAATACTACCTAGTCTTTATGGAGGTGGAGCTGAACGTGTCAATTTAGACTTAGCTCATGAATTTGATCGCAAAGGTTTTCAAGTAGAGTTTGTTTTAATGCAAGCGCGGGGGGAGCTATTGAAAGAGGCTGAGGATAAGTTTAGTGTTTTTGATATGAATTGTGAACGTGCAAGAAATATTTCAAGTTACTTAAGAAAATATTTTCGTAATCGTAAACCAGATGTTTTAATTATTTCTATATGGCCCCTAACAGTTATAGTTCCAATTGTTTTATATTTTAGTAGTTATAGCTGTAAAGTAATAATCTGTGAACATAATACACTATCGTTACAGTACAAAAACTATGGAAAATTTCATCATTTAGCAATGCGTATTTCGATGGCTGTTGGATATCGATTAGCACATTCTCGAGTAGGTGTTTCTAAAGGTGTTGTTGAGGATATTTCCAATTTATCTTGGATAGGTCTAAGAAAATTTAAAGTAATTCATAATCCGGTGAGACAAATTTCCAAAGCTTCTGAACAATCTCTTAGAGATGTTGAATCTCTTTGGTCATGTGAGTCAGGCGCTAGAATACTCTCTGTTGGGAGCTTTAAAAAACAGAAGAATCAGCAATTATTGTTGAGAGCTTTCGCACAAGTTGAAAATAAAAATGCGCATTTAATGTTTGTTGGAGAAGGCGAAGGAAAAAACAATTTGCTAAAACTAACAAGTGCATTAGGACTAGCAGAAAAAGTTACTTTTGCAGGCTTCCAAATTGATCCAACCCCATTTTATAAGACTGCAGATTTATTTGTTTTATCATCAGATTATGAAGGCTTTGGAAATGTAATAGTTGAAGCATTGGCATGTGGCACAAGAGTTGTATCAACTAATTGTAAATCAGGACCGTCTGAAATACTTGAAAACGGAAAATACGGTATTCTTGTGCCTGTCTCAAATGAAAATGCTCTATCGAGTGCTATCAAACAAGCTCTCTCTAGCCCAAAAAATCCATCACTTTTAATAGAACGTGCTAAAAATTTTGCACAAGATATTATCGCTGAACGGTATTTAGAATTATTATGAATTCAACTTTTAGTATAAAAAACAAAAAAATATCAAGTCTATGAGAACACTTATTTAATGTGTGGTTTAACAGGTATTCTCTCTTTCACATCTCAAGGAGATTTTACTAGTTATTTATACAAAATGACATCTAGTCTGGCTCATAGAGGACCAAACGATGAAGGAGTATGGTTCGATGGTAGTATAGGTTTAGGTCATAGAAGACTATCTATAATTGATCTTAGTTCCAATGGATCTCAACCTATGCAGTCTCATTGTGGAAGATTTGTAATTGTTTTCAATGGTGAGATTTACAATCACCTCAATTTACGAAGTGAACTTGAGAAAAGTGGATTAACCCCAGCTTGGAGAGGACACTCAGATACAGAAACTCTTTTGGAGGCTATAAAACACTGGGGAATTGATAAATCACTTAGACTTTCACACGGAATGTTTGCTTTTGCACTCTGGGACAAAAATAATAAGAAGCTTTGTCTTGCCAGAGATCGAATAGGAGAAAAACCACTTTTTTGGGGATGGGCCGGAAAAAATTTAATCTTTGGCTCTGAACTTAAAGCACTTCGTTCTCATCCAGAATGCAATAGTCAGATTAATCAAGACTCTCTTTGTCAATACTTTAGATATATGTATGTTCCTGCACCACTAAGTATTTATAAAAATATTTATAAACTTGAACCTGGAACTATTTTGTCAGTGGGTGAGTCCCCGCCTAGCTTACCACCCAATAAACCCATCAGACCAGGTGAGCATTATGGAAGTCTAAATATTCGAAGTTATTGGCAGTTAAACTCTCAAATTGAGACAGGAGTTAGAGATTTAATTAAGGACGAAAATGAGGCAGTATCAAGATTAAAAAAGGTTTTAAGTGAGGCAGTCGAAAAGCAGATGATGTCGGATGTTCCTTTAGGTGCCTTTTTGTCTGGAGGTGTAGACAGTTCAACAATTGTGGCTTTAATGCAAGAAAAAAGTAAAAAACCAATACAAACCTTTACAATTGGATTTCAAGAGAGAGGGTATGATGAATCAGAGCATGCTTCAAAGGTGGCTAGACATTTAGGAACAAACCATACTGAAGTTTTTTTATCTGATAGTGATGCTAGAGATACAATTCCAAATCTACCTTTGCTCTACGATGAACCATTTGCGGACTCCTCACAGATCCCCACACATTTAGTATGCCGCATCGCCTCAGAAAAAGTATCTGTAGCACTATCGGGTGATGGTGCAGATGAGATATTTGGTGGATACAATCGTTATTTGTACGGACCTAAATTATGGCACTACATGTCGCGTGTCCCATTTCCTCTTAGAAAATTTATGGGTAGAGCTATTCAAATGATATCTGAAAAATCTTGGGATAGGATAGGACTTTTTTACAATAAGTTTAGATCTAGAAATAATGGTTTGTCTCATCTAGGTAATAAAGTTCACAAACTTGGAGAGAGGTTAAATTTCATAAATAGCATTGAGGACCTTTACACTAATTTTGTAAGTAATTGGATTGAACCTGAGAAACTTTTTGTTAATGAAATTACAAATCAGCACCTAATTAATAGAGATGCCATGTCTGAAACTGTGGCAAAGGATGCAGTTTTAAAAATGATGTCTCAAGATATGTATAATTATCTTCCTGACGATATTCTTTGTAAGGTGGATCGCGCAGCAATGAGTGTAAGTTTAGAAACGAGAGCACCATTTTTGGATCCAAATGTAATTGAACTATCAACACACATTCCTATTGGTATGAAGATTAATGGAGGTCAGAGTAAATGGGCATTAAGACAAGTTTTATATGATTATGTGCCTAGAGAGATTATTGACAGGCCAAAGTCGGGTTTTGCTATTCCTATAGGTTTATGGCTTCGAGGTCCTTTGCGAGATTGGGCAGAAGATCTTTTATCAATCAATAGTTTAAAAAAAAATGAATTCTTTGATGTAAATTTAATTCGGAACACTTGGAATGAACACCTTTCATTAAGGAACGACTCTACTTCTAAGCTTTGGTCAATATTGATGTTTCAATCCTGGAGGAGATATTGGTCATGAAATTACTCTACCATTGATAAATTTTTTTAAAGATAATGGTCGTTAGACATTCTATCTAATAAGAGATAAAATTTTAACAAATATAATTAATGCTTATATTTTTATTAAATCTAATTAAATAATGGCTCGTGTGCTTTATATCTCATATGATGGTATCTTAGAACCGTTAGGCCAGAGCCAAATCATTCCTTATTTAAAGAGGTTAGCTTTAGATAATGAGATACATATAATATCATTTGAAAAACCAGCTGAATTAGTTTTAAAAAAAGAGATTGAAAATTTAAGATTACAGTTAAAGTCACATGACATAAATTGGACACCAATGCGATATCACAAAAGACTAAGTATCCTAGCTACGATCTATGATATTATTCGAGGACAAGTTATTGCAATTAGAATTACAAAAATATTGAAAACAGAAATTGTCCATGTTCGATCGTATATACCAGCCTTAATTGCGTTACCACTAAAATGGTTTTCAAAGACTAAAATATTATTTGATATTCGTGGATTTTGGGCAGACGAGCGTGTTGATGGAAAGATATGGCCTAAAAATGGAATAGTTTATAAATCTGTTAAATTTCTTGAACGATATCTTTTTCGTTCAGCTGACCATGTAGTAACTTTGACTGAGGCATCAGTTCCAAAAATTATTGATTTTGGTTATTGGAAAAACAATATTCCAAATATAACTGTAATTCCAACTTGTGTTGATTTAGATAGATTTAAACCATCACAAATTAAATTAACGGATAATAAATCTTTTATATTTGGCTATGTGGGAAGCTTTGGTACTTGGTATATGATGGATGAGACAATGGCTCTTTTTTCTGAAATTCTTAAAATTAGACCAAAAGCAAAGATGATAATTTTAAATCGTAATGAGCATGACGCTATTCGCAGTTCGATATTTCGTTCAGGCCTTCCGGTAGATAGAGTTGAAATAAAAAAATCCTCATACGAGGAAGTAGCTATTCAATTACAAAGAATACACGCTGCTAGTGCCTTGATTAGACCTTGTTTTTCAAAAATTGCTAGTGCCCCGACAAAGGTGGCAGAGTATTTAGCTTGTGCTATTCCTTGTATCGGAAATTATGGTGTTGGCGACATGGAAAAAACTCTTGAAAGTAATGAAATAGGGGTAATTTTGCGCAGCTTTGATATTAATTCACTCAACATAGCAGCTCAAAAGATCATTATGCTTTCTTCTAATCCGGATGTGCGTAAACGTTGTCGTAAGATAGCCGAAAATCACTTTTCTCTAGATAAAGCTGTTAAGGCTTACAAATCAATTTACCTTAGCCTGTTATCTAAACAATCAAAGGGAAGCATTTATCAATGATTAAAAAAAGAATGTTAGTTTTATGTCCATTCCCTCAAAAAGTTGCCGCGGGTCAGAGATTAAAATATGAACAATATTTTGAAAGATGGCGAGCAAATGGATGGGAAATAGACGTTTCCTCATTCATGGATAAAAAAATGTGGAGTATTGTTTATCAAAAAGGACACTTTCTTTCAAAGATAATGGGAGTTTTTAGGGGTCATCTAAGACGTTTATATGACCTTTATAGAATACCAAACTATGATCTAATTTATATATTTATGTATGTTACACCTTTGCTGACAAGCACCACAGAGCGTGTAGCGCGAGCACAGGCGAAAAGATTAATTTATGACATTGAAGATAATATTCATGTTCAACAAAATTCTCATTCGCAAATTAACCCAAATCCAATAGTTAAGTTTTTAAAGTGGCCTGGAAAAGTTAAATACTTAATTCGTGCAGCTGATCACGTAATTACATCTTCTCCTTTTCTTAACATTGACTGCAAAAGAATTACCAATACAGGATACTGCAGCTATGTAACATCATCACTTGACATAGAGCGTTATAAACCCAAAAGCGAATACTCAAACGATAACAAAGTTATTATTGGATGGACTGGTACACATTCATCAAAAGAATATTTAGACCAGCTTACTAATGTGTTCCTCAGGTTAGCGGAAAGAGTAAGTTTTAAATTAAGAGTTATAGGCAATTTCAAATATGACCTTCCAGGCATTGATCTTGAAGTAGTTGAATGGAGCATTGATAGAGAAATTAGTGATCTCCAATCTTTTGATATAGGTGTTTATCCACTTCCACTAGATAAATGGGTACATGGCAAAAGTGGACTAAAAGCAATTCAATATATGGCAATAGGATTACCTTGTGTTGCGACAGAGGTAGGAACTACACCAATGCTTATTACTGATAATGTTAACGGTAAATTAGTGAAAACTGAAGATGAATGGGTTGATGCTCTTGAAAAGTTAGTGCGTGAGCCGGAGAGCCGCCGTAGAATGGGAGAGCAAGCTCGTCGTGATGCAGTATCAAACTATTCTCTTGATACCATAGGTGATATTTATGATAAAATTTTAGAGAGTGTTATGAATAGAGTAAAATGATTAGGGGAAAAAGAATTTATTTGGCTGGATCTGGTGGAATGCTTGGGGAGGCCTTTTTTAAAATCTTTAATATTGACAACACTTTGCTTTGCACTGATAAAGATGTTAATGAAAATTGGCTAAAATATTTAGATTTTCGAGATGAAGAGGCATACAAAGCTGATGTTAAAAAATTTAAGCCTGACTATCTTTTTCACTTAGGAGCTCTTACATCTTTGGAATATTGCGAGCAAAACATCGATGATGCCTATGCAACTAATACAACTGCTGTTGAGAATGCAGTAAATATTTCAAATAATCTTAAAATTCCACTTCTCTACATTTCAACCGCAGGTATTTTTGATGGAAAAAAAGAAACTTATGACGACTGGGATGAACCTGCTCCTTTGAGCCATTATGGAAGGTCTAAGTTCATGGGCGAAAAATATGTAGTACAAAATTCCAATAAGTATTTAGTATGTAGAGCAGGTTGGATGATGGGAGCAGGGCCATCTAAAGACAAGAAGTTTATTCAAAAACTTATGAAACAGATAAAAGATGGTAAGACCGAACTACACGTAGTTGATGATAAACTAGGTACCCCAACTTATACAATAGACTTTGCAAAAAATGTGGCTTTGTTGTTAGAGCGTGAGTATTGGGGTGTGTATAACATGGTATGTGGTGGAGTTACAGGTAGGTTAGAGGTAGCGAAGGAGTTAATTAAATTGATTGGAAAAGAAGAAGAGATAAAAATAATTCCAGTCTCCTCAAATTTTTTCTCAAAAGAATATTTTGCAAATCGCCCTAAATCTGAGAGATTGCTCACAAAAAAATTACAAATTAGAAATTGTAACGTAATGCGCGATTGGCGTGAGTGTTTACGAGAATATTTAGAGTCTTACTATAGCGATTATTTAAGTTAGTTAATAATATGAGTAATATTGATAAAAAAACAGTCTCATCTTTTGGTGATGAATGGAAGAGATTTAATCAAGAGGCATTAAAAGGTGATGAACATTCGTACCTATTTGAAAAATATTTTCACATATTCCCATGGGATACTTTACCAAAAAACGCTAATGGCTTTGACATGGGGTGTGGTTCAGGTCGTTGGGCTAAATTAGTAGCTCCCAAAATTGGAAAATTGTCATGTATTGATCCATCAATTGAAGCACTATCTGTTGCTAAACGTAGCCTTGCTCATCTAGACAACATAATTTTTTTAAAAGCTGGAGTATCTGATGAAGCTTTACCTTCAAATAGTCAAGATTTTGGTTATAGCTTAGGAGTCCTTCATCACATTCCAGATACTCAGACTGCACTTTGTAAATGTGTAGATATGCTTAAACCAGGGGCACCTTTTCTCTTATACCTCTATTACAAATTCGACAATCGACCTATTTGGTATGTGTTTATATGGAGAATAACCGATATGGCTCGACGTATGATATCAATAATGCCCTCGTCACTGAAGTCGTCTTTAACAAATATTATTGCAATGTTAGTCTATTTTCCATTAGCAAGATTAGCTTTGTTTGGCGAAAAAATTGGCTTGAAAGTTGATAGATGGCTCTTATCAAGTTACCGCAGGACAAGTTTTTATACTATGAGAACAGACTCACGTGATAGGTTCGGAACTCCTCTTGAGAAACGATTTACCCGTTCTGAGATTAAGTCAATGATGCTAGCTGCTGGTCTAAATGATATTCATTTTTCAGAAAACTTTCCATTTTGGTGTGCGGTTGGAAAAAAAAAATTATGATACTTATCAATAAAAAAAAGTTTCATTTAAAAATAAATAAAAAATCTTCAATCTTATTTTCATACGTATGTAAAAATTTCTAATGATATTTTACACTGGTATAACAGCTTTTTTATTTTTATTAAGATTTTTATTAAAATACGATCATATAGCACGTCGACAACTTTATTATATTATATTTTCGTTTTTATTTTTATTTGTGACATTTCGTTATCAAGTAGGTTGTGACTGGGAAACATACTACAAAATATATTTGAAATTCATTAATATTGATTGGCCTGACATTATTGGAGGTCCAGGTCGAGGTGCAATATCTATGGGCTGGTTAAATTTAGCACTTGATCTTGATTTGCATTACGTATTTATGCTATTACCATTTAGTATAATTTTTTTTATTGGAGTGCATAGTCTCGCACGTCGTCAGCCAGACCCTTTGGGTTTTTTAATTTTATTATTTCCGATTTTGATAATAAATATGCCAATGTCAGGAGTAAGGCAGGGTGCAGCCATTGGTTTGATTTGTTTAGCTTTTTGTGCATTCATTGATCGACGCCCAATAATTTTTACAATATGGGTTTTACTTGCGACTGGCATACATAATAGTGCATTTATATTTCTATCCTTTTTGCCATTCGCAACCGGTCGTATAAATAATACGAGAGTATTTATTACAGTGTTGTTTGCAGTTCCATGCTTAATTTTACTTCTCTTTTCTGATACAGCACAATTCGCAATAAAAACATATATGGACTCAGGGCGCGAAGCTTATGGTGCAATTTATCGTGTAAGCATTCTCGCTTTAACAGCTTTATACTTTTTTTTATTCATAAAAAAAAAAATGGATAAAAACTTTTCCAAATGACTTCAGTATAATAAGTTTAGGTTCCTACTTAATGATAGCGATAATGCTATTAGTCCCATTATCAAGTATCGTAGGTGATCGTTTTGGATATTATCTAATACCTTTACAAGCAATGATTTTTGCTCGTCTTCCATATTTGCCTTTTAAAAAACATCAATCATTACATTCAGCTTTCCCTTATCTAGGTTTATTATTAGTATTTATTGTTTGGACGCAAACCTCATGGCTTTTTGATCATTGTTATGTGCCATACAAAAGCTGGATTTTTGGAATTCCTGAAGGAAATATTATGCGTTCAACCAATATGTTCTACGATTGATATAATTAATTTATCTTGGTATTTAGAGTAAATTATAATTTGTTTAAACAGTTTTAGATTTAATGAAGGTAATTTGAATATATTTTCATAATTTTTTAATCATTGGTATTGTGTTCAATTATATTTTTTATGTTATAAAGAATTCTGATGTATAAATTAAAAAATTTAGAAATAGCAATCATAGGACTTGGATATGTAGGGTTACCTCTAGCTTTAGAATTTGCAAAAAAAAGAAGTGTCATTGGTTTTGACATAGACAATAAAAGAATAGAGGAATTAATTATTGGTAAAGATATAAATCAAGAGTTTACAAAAAAAAATATACTAGAGTCGAGTTTGATTAATTTTACAAATGATCAAGATGATTTAGAAATTGCAAATTGTTTTATAATTACTGTTCCAACTCCAGTTGACTCCTCAAATAAGCCAAATTTAAATGCATTAATTAAAGCGAGTGAAATTGTAAGTAAAAAACTTAAAAAAGATAGTTTGGTAATATATGAATCAACTGTTTACCCGGGGTGTGTTGAGGAGAAATGTGTTCCAATTTTGGAAAAATTTTCAAATTTAAATTTTAATAAAGATTTTTTTTGCGGTTACAGCCCTGAGCGAATTAATCCTGGTGATAAAAAATATACAATTTCAAATATTAAAAAAATTACCTCAGGTTCAACACCTCAAACTGCAAATCTAGTTGATGAGTTATATCAAGAGATTATCAAAGTTGGCACATACAAAGCTCCAAGTATAAAAGTTGCAGAGGCAGCTAAAGTTATTGAAAATACCCAACGCGATTTAAATATCGCACTGATAAATGAGTTATCGATGCTATTCAGTAAAATGAATATTGATACAAAAGAAGTACTAGATGCAGCAAGTAGTAAGTGGAATTTCTTACCTTTCAAACCAGGATTAGTAGGAGGTCATTGTATTGGTGTAGATCCATATTACCTTACTCATAAAGCTGAGAGCATAGGATATGAACCAAAAGTTATTTTAGCTGGTCGTGAAATAAATGATTTTATGGGTTCGCACGTATCATCAACTCTACTTTTGGAAATGAAGAAGAAAAATATTTCTATTAAAGACTCTAACATATTAATAATGGGCTTAACTTTTAAAGAAAATTGTGCTGATATTAGAAATTCTGGTGTAAAAAATGTAATAAAAGAATTAGAAAAATTTGGATGTAATCTAGATTTATACGATCCTATAGCTAACAGTGAGGAAATTTATAAGACTTATAGTACCCATCCAATTAATGAAATAAATAATAATAAATATGATGGAATAATTATAGCGGTAGCACATGATATATTTAAGAGCCTTGGTATAGAGACAATTACAAATTTTTGTAAAAAAGACCATATTATATATGATTTGAAATACTTATTTAATAAAGAAGAGGTAGATTTAAGATTATAAGTCTAAATACATTTAAAAATTAATTTATAAAAAAAATTAGGATATGTATAATTAAATTATTTTGATGCTCGCTAATCAAGACAGAGTATTTAAATTTAAATGAGCAAAAAAAAAATTAAACTTGTTATTTTAATAAATGATTTAAGTTTTTTTTATTCTCATCGATTACCTATCGCAGAAGCAGCAAAAGATAATTCATATGATGTCATAGTAGGTTATGGAGAACATGGTGGTGTCAATCCAAAAACCTTAGAAAAAAAAGGTTTTAGCCTATATTTAGTTCCAATGGAACGAGGAAGCATGAGTATTACTAAAAATATGAAATCATTTTTTTATATTTGGCGATTTTTTAAAAGAGAAAGACCTGATATTGTTCACTTGATCACGATTAAACCATATCTATTTGGTGGGATAATTGCTCGCTTAATTGGAGTACCTTGCTTGGTTTCAGCTGTTTCGGGACTTGGGACCCTATTTGTACATAAAGACTTAAAAAGTAGATTTTTAAGAGCTTTAATTTACCCATTGTATAAATTTGCTTTCAAACATTTAAATCAAGTTGTTATTTTTCAAAATAAAGATGATGCCAAAAAGTTGGTTAATTGGGGTGTTGTCAATTCTAAAAAAATAAAGTTGATTAAAGGATCTGGTGTAAGACTAGAAAATTTTACTAATTTAAATGAAAATAAAGGTATACCAACTGTATGTTTTGCTTCTCGTTTATTGGTGGATAAAGGTGTTTATGAATTTATTTCTGCAGCTACGTTAATAAAAAAAAAGAAAGATATAAAAGCTAAGTTTTTTTTGGCTGGAGATTTAGATGAGAAGAACCCAACAGGTTTAAATAAAAACGACTTAGATAAAATAAAAGATAGGGGTTTTGTTAAAATTCTTGGATATCAAAAAGATATCCCAAGATTATTTGCAAAATCTAATATTATTTGCCTACCATCTTATCGTGAGGGTTTTCCTAAAACACTAATGGAGGCGGCAGCTGCAAGAAGAGCTGTGATTACCACAAATGTTCCCGGATGTCGTGATGCAATAATTCCTAATAAAACAGGTCTACTTGTTCCAGTCAAAAATAGTCGAGCATTGGCAAATGCCATTGAAGATTTGATAAAAAATTCAAAAAAGCGTTTAAAAATGGCGAAAGCTGGTCGGGAATTGGCAGAAAGAGAATTTGCAATTGAAAATATTGTAAATGCCCATATAAAAATTTATGAAAGTTTATATTTGAGGCAGAAGAATACATGAAAGGAATAATTTTAGCTGGCGGTTCTGGTACTCGTTTGTACCCAGCTACAAAAGGTATATCTAAACAATTACTTCCAGTTTACGATAAACCTTTAATTTATTATCCATTATCAGTATTAATGTTAGCAGGTATTCGCGATATTTTAATAATAACTACACCAGATGAACAGAGAAGTTTTATGCGTTTATTAGGAGATGGTTCAGATTTAGGTATAAAATTTCAATATATTTCTCAGCCTTCACCTGATGGACTGGCTCAAGCATTTTTACTAGGTAAAGAATTTGTTGGCAATGATGATGTGTGTTTAATACTAGGCGACAATATCTATTATGGTAATGATTTAGTAAAACTTTTGAATATTGGCGTTGAGTCTGCTCAAAAAAAAAGTAAAGCAACTGTTTATGGTTACTATGTTAATGAACCACAAAGGTACGGAGTAGTTTTATTTGACGAACAACAAAATGTAATTTCAATAGAAGAAAAACCAAGTAATCCGAAGTCTAATTTTGCTATAACTGGTTTATATTTTTATCCAAATAATGTTTTAAAAAAAGCCGAAGAAGTAAAACCCTCAAAAAGAGGTGAACTTGAAATTACTTCCATCAATAATATGTATTTGTCTGAGAAAAATCTTAAAGTTGAAATAATGGGGCGTGGATACACTTGGTTGGATACAGGAACACCAGAGTCTTTACTTGAGGCATCAACCTTCATTGAGGCTATAGAAAAACGTCAAGGTCTTAAAGTCGCCTGTATAGAAGAGATTGCGTTTCAGAAAGGTTATATTTCAGAAACACAACTCCTTAATTTAGCGAAACTTATTAAAAATGAAAATTATAGTCGTTATTTATCTAAACTCACTGAAAAAGAAAGTGAAAACTGATGGAATTTATAAAAAAAAATATCCCCGATATCGTTTTGATCAAACCAACAGTACATGAGGATCATAGAGGTTACTTTGTCGAAACTTATCGTAAAAAGGATTTAAAAAATGCAATTGGCCACGACGTAAACTTTATACAAGATAATGAAACAAGATCAAAAAAGGGCGTTATGCGAGGCTTACATTTTCAAACACCACCATTTGCACAATCAAAATTAGTTCGTGTTATTAAAGGTGAAATATTAGATATATCAGTTGATATTCGTTTTGGAAGTCCAACTTTTGGACATCACGTGTCAGAATATTTAAGTGGTGAAAATAAATGTCAATTATTTATTCCAAGAGGCTTTGCACATGGTTTTGTTGTATTAAGTGACGAAGCATTAGTATCATATAAGGTTGATAATTATTATTCATCAAAATGTGAGGCAGGACTAGCATTTAATGATACATCTTTAGATATTGACTGGGGTTTGCCTCTAGACCAATTAGAGCTATCTAAAAAAGACATTAGTCTACCTTGTTTGGAAAAATTAAAAGATAAATGTTTAGAATTTAGCTACAATAAAAATCTTTATGACTAAACCAATCTTAGTAATTGGTAAGAATAGTCAACTTGGAAGAACATTACAAAAAACATTACAAAATTTATCTGACATTTTTAAAATTAAGCCATACATTAATAAACATGGAGAGAAATTAAATAAATCAGATTTAAATTTCATTTTTGTTGCAAGAAAGGAACTCGATCTATTAAATATTGAATCTATAAATGGGTTTTTTCAAAATGATAAATTTGAAGCTATTATTAATTTTGCAGCTTACACTTCTGTTGATGAAGCAGAAATTAATATTGAATTAGCTGAACAAATCAATCATATCGCTGTTGCTAAGTTGGCAAAAATTTCTAAAAATCAAGATATCCCTCTTATACATATTTCAACAGATTATGTATTTGGCGGCAAGGCTTATAAACCTTACGAGGAGAAAGATGCAACAGAACCCTTAAACATTTACGGTTTAACAAAATATAAAGGTGAAAAAGTAATTGCAGAGTCTGGTTGTAATGGTGCTATAATTCGAACTAGTTGGTTATATTCTGAATTTGGAAATAATTTTGTAAAGACTATATTAGATTTGGGGAAAGAGCGTGAGAGTATAAATGTTGTAGATGATCAAGTTGGTAGCCCAACTTATGCTAAAAATTTAGCTAATTTATTATTAACCATGCTTCATAGAGACAGAACTGTAGAAGTTCTTAATTCACAATTGAATATTTATCATTTTTCCGATGAAGGTAGTTGCTCTTGGTATGATTTTGCAAAATCTATTTTCAAACTAAGAAACATCAATTGTGAAATAAAACCAGTGAAGACCGTTGATTTTCCTTCAAGAGCCAAACGCCCACAAAATAATGTTTTGAGCAAAGCTAAAATTAAAAAATTTATTCCAGATCTTGTAATACCCCATTGGAAAGACTCATTAATCAATTGCTTAACAGAGATACAAAAATAAAATTAGATTATTAAAATGAGTTTTGATACGAAAAAATCCTTTTTAAAAATTTTGATTACAGGAGGTGCTGGATTTATTGGTAGTGCGTTAATCAGACAAATTATTGATGAAACAAATTTTTCAATCGTTAATGTTGATAAACTCACTTACGCAGGTAGTTTACAATCTATTGCAACAGTAAGTAACAATCCTCGTTATATATTTAAGCAAATTGATATTTGTAATCATGTAGAGTTAAAAAAAATATTTAAAGATCAAAAACCTGATATCATAATGCACTTAGCTGCGGAGTCACATGTTGACCGTTCGATTGACAAACCAAGTGATTTTATTAAATCAAATATTATTGGAACTTATACATTACTCGAACAAGGAAGAGATTATTGGAATACTTTAAAAGGTGACAAAAAAAAATCATTTCGTTTTATTCACATTTCTACTGATGAAGTTTATGGAGACTTACCTCACCCAGATCATAAAGATGGTTCTTTACCTTTATTCACAGAAATTTCACCATATAAACCAAGTTCACCTTATAGTGCTTCAAAAGCATCATCTGATCATTTAGTAAGAGCATGGAATAGAACTTATGACTTCCCGACAATTGTTACAAATTGTTCTAACAATTACGGACCTTATCATTACCCAGAAAAACTAATTCCAATGACAATTTTAAATGCATTGGAGGCAAAGCCAATTCCTGTTTATGCTAAAGGTAATCAGATACGTGATTGGCTTTATGTATATGATCACGTCAAAGCACTGCTTTTAGTAGCCACAAAAGGTAAGATAGGGGAAACTTATAATATTGGTGGCAACAATGAAAAAAAAAATATTGAAGTTGTAAAAGGTATTTGCGCTATTTTGGAGGAAATGGCTCCATTAAAAGACTCTTCATTAAAAATTACAAAATACGAAAACTTGATAAAGTATGTCAAAGATCGCCCTGGTCATGACATGCGTTATGCTATAGATGCAAGTAAAATAAAAAAAGAACTTGGTTGGAAACCTTTAGAAACATTTGAAACAGGAATAAAAAAAACAGTTAGATGGTATCTTGACAATCCTAGTTGGTATAAAAAACTCTAGATGGATTAAATAAATACAAGCATCTATGAAATAGTTGTTGCCGAATTTAGTATGATTAAATATAAAGGTCGTTTATTTTAATGTAATTTATATACTAATGTATGAATAAGAATTTTTTAAACATTTCTGATTTAACTAAAGAAAATATTTTTTCAATCTTAAATATTAATAATGATAATAATTGTTTACAAAATAAAAGTATTGGCCTTTTATTTGAGAAATATTCAACTCGCACCCGCCTATCTTTTGCTGTTGGAATATCA
Organism: uncultured Alphaproteobacteria bacterium; assembly: GCA_902617465.1. Classification (GTDB taxonomy): domain Bacteria; phylum Pseudomonadota; class Alphaproteobacteria; order HIMB59; family HIMB59; genus HIMB59. The sequence goes on from CACMWO010000001.1 coordinate 48,269, forward strand.
AATTTAGGTGGTAATGGAGTTGAAGTTAAATTTGATGAACTAAATATAAGTCGAGAGGAGAGCTTTGAAGATACTTTTCGAGCAATGAATTGTTATTTGGATGGCTTAGTTTATCGAACTGATAATCACAAAAAACTTTTACAAGCCTCAAAATATTTTAAAAAACCAATTATTAATGCCTTAAGTGATGTTTCACATCCATGCCAAGTATTTAGTGATATACTTACATTACAAGAACACTTTGGTACTCTCAAAATTAATATCCTTTGGATGGGTGATATGAACAATGTATGTTTTAGTTTAGTCGAAGCAGTCAACCTATTAAGTGAACTACAACTAACAATTTGTACTCCAAAGAATATTTCTGATATTAAAAATTGGAAATTTAATTCTAATATTAGGGTTTTAGAAGACATTGAAGAGATAGATTTGTCAAAAGTTAGCTGTGTAATGACAGATGTGTTTGTCTCAATGAATGATAAATCCAGTGAAGAAAAAGTATCATCGCTTAAATCTTATAGTGTAACCTCTGAACTAATGTCTAAAACTTCAACAGACTCTGTTTTTATGCACTGCCTTCCTGCTAAAATAGGATTTGAGGTAAGTGAGGAGGTTTTTCGAAGTGCTAAGTCAATTGTTTGGAAACAAGCCTATAATCGAATGGTAGCTCAGAAAAAACTTTTACAATTCATATATCAATAATAGTGGCATCAGTAAGTTTTTTTTATTATACATAATTATTATGAATAAGTTCATATTTGTGTTTTTTTCTTTTTTTTTTATAAGCTGTTCCGCGAATGAGTCATTAATTGATCCTATAAATCCTGAGTTAGAAACAATGACTTTTGATGTTGTTGAAAAAAAGTTATTGGTAAAAAAAGATCTTCCAGAATATATTCAGAGACTTCTTAGTAAATGGTTTGATGATAAAGTTAAAGTCAATGGGTTTGATGGTCAATTAACTTTTAAAATTTCAGATTATACTCAAAAAACGACATTAATAAGTGATGGAAAAAGAGTTGATATAAGTTTAACATTTAATTTGGTGATAACCAAACCAACAATGTCTCAAAAAAAGTTTATTCAAGGTACAGTTTCTTCATACGGGACATTATCTGGAGATTTTAGTTTAAGTGATTTCGATACAGTAATTCAGAATACGCAAACAGATTTAATTTCTCGATTAAGCCGAGATTTGCAATCTAAAGTTTAATTTTTCCAAAAAGAGGGTAATATCAATACTAAAATAGTTAACATTTCTAATCTTCCTAAAAACATTGTAACTATCAGAACTAGTTTAGAGTAATTTGACAAAGAATTATAATTCCCTTCAGGGCCTATGATTTCTCCCAATCCAGGCCCTACATTTGAAATAGATGAAGCAGATGCTGAGATGCATGTAAGAAAATCAAGACCACTAAAAGAAAGCAAAAGAGCAGAAATTGCAAAAGTAAAGATATATACAAAAAAAAATATAACTACTGACTCATAAGTTGACTCAGTAACTTTCTTGCCATTGAATTGTGCTGTCATTACAATATGAGGCTGTAACATTCTTTTTAAATGTAGAACAATATATTTAAACAAAATTTGAAAACGGAAAATCTTTAAACCCCCTGTTGTTGAACCTGCACAACCTCCAACAAACATAAGTAAAAGGAATAAAACTGAGGCGTAATTTCCCCATTTTTCGAAATTACTACTAACATATCCTGTACCTGAAATAATTGAGATAGTATTAAAGCTAATTGTAGAGAATTTTTGAAAGGTGTCTCCCTCTACAAAAGATTGTGCAAAATAATAAATAGATGCTATTGCTAAAATTAAAATACCCAAAAAAAGCCTTATTTGATGATCTTTTATCAAAGAAGAAATATTATTAATACGCATTTGCGCTAGTAGTAAAAAAGGGAAACTTCCTAATATCATAAATATAATTGCGATATTAAGTAATGTTGTATTTTGAAAATAAGCAAAGGAATCATCATGAGTAGAAAACCCACCTGTTGATATTGTAGTAAAGCTATGTGCTAGCGCATCAAATAAAGTCATATGATTCAAATAATAAAGAATAAATAAAATTGCAGTAAGAGATACATAAACAATTATAATTTTTTTTACTACAGAAGAAATTTTTGGTAAGAATTTGTCATAAGGGTCATCCCCCTCTAAGTGAAAAAGCTGCATACCTCCTATTCGAAGAAAAGGCAAAATTACTAATGCAATTACAACTATTCCTATTCCACCTAACCATTGTAGAAGCGCTCTCCACAACAGAATACCTTTAGGTAGCCCATCTATATTATTAAGAATTGTAGCGCCTGTTGTTGTAATACCACTCATAGACTCAAAGAAAGCATCAACTACTGATAAGTTTGTTTCAGTATAAATGAATGGTACTGCACATAAAATACCAAGCAGTATCCAAGAAAGAACAGTAATTAAGAAGGCTTCTTTGGTTGAGATTTTTAATTCGATATTTCTGTTAGTTATTACTAAAGATCCACCAACAATCAGGTACAAAAGTATTGGAACAAAATAAGATTGCCAAGATTCTGTTTTATAAAATAACTCTGCTATCATAGGAATGAAAAGAAGAAATCCTACGGCGCATACAACAGTACCACCAACTAAGGCAATAGGTCTAAAATTTAACATTAAAAATAATACTAGTGTAAATTTTTTTTCCCATATGGGCTGTCAAGAGAAAATGCTGGTATATCAATTTTTAGCTGCTCTCCATTATTCTGGGACATAAGGTAAAAACCTTGCATAAAACCATTGGAAGTTTTCAGAGGAGTACCACTTGTATACTCAAAACTCTCTCCAGGCTGAATAACAGGAAATTCACCAACAACACCCTCTCCTTGAATATTTATAACTTTACCATTTGCATCAATAATTACCCAATTCCGGTGATTTAGCTTTATGGTGTTTGATGATGAGTTTTTAATGTTGACTTGATAAGCCCAAACATAGTGATCCTCTTTTGGTGAAGACTGATCATCCAGAAAATAAGGAGTTACAGTCACCGTTACCCCACCTGTAGTTTTTGAATACATATAGTTCAACATACCTTATTTAAAGAATATATTGAATAAATAGATTTTAAAATAGTCCTTGAATTAAACCTTTATCATCTAGCATTATAGAATTAGCACTTGGAACTTTAGGCAAACCAGGCATTGTCATAATCTGACCTGTCACAACAACTATAAAGCCAGCTCCCGCTGACAGTCTTACTTCTCTTACTGGGACAGTAAAACCATTTGGAGCTCCTCTTAAAGAGGGGTTTGTTGAAAAACTGTATTGTGTTTTAGCAATACAAATAGGAAGTTTCCCATAACCGTTTTCCTCAAAACCTTTTAGTTGGTCACTAACAGATTTATCAATAACAATATCATCAGCTCTATATATTTTTTTAGCTACAGAACGAATCTTATCCTCTAAAGAAATGTCATCCTCATACATAAACTTAAATTTTGATGGTTCGCTTAATTCACTAATTTTTACCACTTCCTCAGCCAACTCTAAAGTACCTTCACCACCATTGGCCCAGTGCGAACATAGTATTGCTTTTACTCCTAATTTTTCACACCCATCAGAGATAACTTTACCTTCAGCTTTAGTATCAAGAGTGAAACTATTAATGGCCACAACTGGTTGAAGTCCAAAAGATTGAATATTTTCAATATGGCGTTGTAAATTCTCAAAACCTTTTTCAACTGCAGCAATATTTTCATTATTAAGATCTGCTTTTTCAACACCCCCATGCGACTTTAAAGCTCTAACAGTTGCTACAATAACAACTACACTAGGTGTTAACCCTGCTTTACGACATTTTATGTCTAAAAACTTTTCAGCACCTAAATCTGCACCAAATCCAGCTTCTGTAACCACATAATCAGCGAGTTTTAAGCCTGTTTTAGTTGCTATAACTGTATTACATCCATGTGCAATATTAGCAAAAGGACCTCCATGTATAATTGCAGGATTATTTTCCAATGTTTGAACTAGATTTGGCATTAAAGCATTTTTTAATAAAACTGTCATTGGACCATCGGCTTTTACATCACGTGCATATATCGGAGATTTATCTCTTTTATATGCTATTATAATATCGCCAATTCTTTTTTGAAGATCGTTAATATCATTTGCTAGACAAAAAATAGCCATGATTTCACTTGCAACTGTTATGTCGAATTTATCTTCTCTAGGAAATCCATTTGAAACACCGCCAAGATTGACATTCACTTTTCTAAGAGATCTATCACCTAAATCAACAACTCGACCCCAGGTAATTCTTCTTTGATCTATTTGTAATTCATTTCCCCAATAAATATGATTATCAATTAATGAAGATAGCAGATTATGAGCAGCGGTAATTGCATGAAAATCACCAGTGAAGTGAAGATTAATTTCTTCCATAGGCACAACCTGGGCATATCCACCTCCAGCAGCTCCACCCTTCATGCCAAAACATGGACCAAGGCTAGGTTCTCTGAGGCAAACAATAGATTTTTTTCCAATTTTATTCAGGCCATCATTTAAGCCAACAGATGTAGTAGTTTTGCCTTCACCCGCAGGTGTCGGATTAATTGCAGTAACTAATATTAATTTTCCATCAGGGTTAGACTTACTTTTTTCAATAAAATCAAAATTTATTTTAGCTGCATCATGACCATAAGGAATAAGATTTTCCTCAGGAATATTTACTTTAGCAGCAACATCTCTTATGTGAATTTTTTTCGCAGCTCTTGCTATCTCTATATCTGACATTTAAATTTGGATCCTTTCCCAAAAAATCTGGTATACAATATACCAATATCTTCTTAAATTTCTAAGTTATTTAAGACAAAAAAATCCAAATTTCCCTATTATTTTTAAGCCTATGTGTCGCATTATTAACTTAATCTTCATAAAAAAGTAATTGTTCAATAATTAATTTATAATAGTTTAAAAGCATTGAAAATATTAGTAGTAGGGCTTGGTTATGTTGGTACTGCAAACGCTGTTCTTTTATCACAGCATAATGAAGTTACCTGCTTTGATTTAGATGTCTCAAAATCAAAGAAGTTAATTGATGGTATTTCGCCAATTGAGGATAAAGAAGTATCAGAGTATTTGTCCTCAAAAACATTAAATTTAAAATCAGTTGATAGTTTCCCTACTGGAATTGATGATTTTGACTTTGTAATCATAGCCACCCCAACAAATTATGACATTGAAACAAATAGATTTGATACATCCTCAATAGAACAATCATTAGAAAATATTCAAAAATCTAAATCAAACCCAACTGTAATAATTCGTTCGACTATACCCGTAGGATTTGTAAAAAAAATACAGAATAAGTACCCTAATTTTGAAATTATTTTTGTGCCTGAATTTTTGAGAGAAGGAAGGGCATTAAAAGATAGTATTTATCCATCAAGAATAGTAATTGGCTCTCATTCTAAAAAAGGAAAAGACTTTGCAAAATTATTAGAAGATGCTTCTCTTGATAAAAAAGTTCAAACAATCTACACAAATTCTACAGAAGCAGAGTCATCAAAATTATTTTCTAACGCCTTTTTGGCAATGCGAGTTACATTTTTTAATGAACTAGACTCATTTGCAATGTCAAGAGGTTTAAATACAAAAGAGATCATAAAATCTATAAGCTTAGATCCGAGGATTGGAGACTATTATAACAATCCCTCATTTGGATACGGGGGATACTGTTTACCTAAGGATACAAAACAACTACTTGCAAATTTCGATAAAGTTCCACAAAAAATAATGCAAGCAATAATAGAGTCTAATTCAATGAGAAAAGATTTTATTGGTTCTGAAATTGCAAAATTAAAACCAAAAACAGTTGGTGTCTATAAACTAGTTATGAAAGAAGGCTCAGACAATATAAGAGAGTCAAGCATGCAAGGCATTATGAAAAGAGTTAAAGCTAAAGGTATAAGAGTAATAGTCTACGAACCTCTTATTAAAGACAAACTATTTTTCAATTCAGAGGTTTATCAAAATTTAGAATTATTTAAAAAAGATGCTGATTTAATTCTTTGCAATAGAAGCCATTCAGAGCTAAATGATGTACAAGACAAGATTTTTACTAGAGACTTGTTTAATCAAGATTAAGTAAAAGATTAATATTTTTCCTAAATTGATCGAAAAAACACTGGAAATTCTTAGTATTTTTATATTTTAGTTTCGCATCAGATAGGTCTATACTGCCGAGGCTTATATATATAAGGAGGAAACGATGACAAAAATTAAATCGTTGTTTATTTCTCTTCTTTTAACACTAGGTGTTTCAACAGCTATCGCTGGTAGTCACGGAAGCACTCTAGATCTAGTAAAAGAAAGAGGAAAACTAATGTGTGGTTCCAACACAGGTCTTGCGGGCTTTGGTGCTCCTAACGATGCTGGTGTTTGGGAAGGTATTGACGTTGACGTATGTCGTGCTGTTGCAGCTGCTGTTTTTGGTGATGCTAATGCAGTAGAATTCGTACCAACCACTTCAAAAGTACGTTTCACTGTTCTTCAGTCTGGTGAAATTGATATGCTTTCAAGAAACACAACTTGGACTCTACAAAGAGATGTTGAGCTTGGTTTAGAATTTGTTGGTGTTAACTATTACGATGGACAAGGCTTCATGGTTAGAAAAGACCTTGGCGTTTCAAGTGCATCTGAATTAGACGGTGCATCTGTTTGTATTCAAGTTGGTACAACAACTGAAATGAACTTAGCTGACTATTTCAAAGCTAATGGCATGTCTTATGAACCAATTCCTGTTGAAACAAACTCTGAAGCTGATGCGGCTTACTTAGCTGGTAGATGTGATATCTATACTACTGATGCATCTGGTTTGTATGCAAGTAGAGCTGGATATCCAGACCCTTCTGCTCATATGGTATTACCAGAAATTATTTCTAAAGAGCCTCTTGGCCCTTCAGTAAGACACGGTGATAGTGAATGGGCTGACATCGTAAGATGGTCATTGAATGCTATGATTATCGCAGAAGAAAAAGGCATTACTTCAGATAATGTTGATGAAATGAAAAACTCAAAAGATCCAGAAACTTTAAGATTACTTGGTGTTTCAAAAGTAGGAGATACTGGTGCTGGTTATGGAGCTTGGTTAGGCTTAGATGATGATTGGGCTTACAATATCATCAAACAAGTTGGTAACTACTCAGAGAGTTTTGAAAAGCATATTGGTGTAAACACACCTATTAATATAGCCAGAGGTTTAAACGCTCTCTATAAAGATGGTGGTATTCTTTACGCACCTCCATTTAGATAAAATCTATTTTTTTCGGGCTATTTAAAATAATAGCCCGAAAATTTCAAAGAATAATAAATTAAAAATATGTCTAATAGTTTTTTAAGAAAACTAATTTTTGATGAAAAAATTAGATCATTAGTTGTTCAAACTCTCATAATCGGCATATTCGCTTTAATTATTTATCTTATTACGCAACAAACTGCTTATAATTTAGAAAAAAGAGGCATCGGAACCGGTTTTGGTTTTTTAAATATGTCTGCTGGATACGATATTAGTATTAGGCTTATTCCTTATACAAGTGAAAGTACACACTTTAGGGCCTATTTAGTTGGTTTAATAAATACTCTTATGATCTCAATATGTGGATGTTTTCTTGCCACTATACTTGGTTTTCTTGTTGGCATAATCAGACTTTCAAGCAACTGGTTATTTAGAAATATTGCTTACGTATATGTAGAGTTTACAAGAAATGTACCGGTGCTTTTACAAATTATATTATATTACACAATTCTACTTTACCTTCC
>CACMWO010000002.1 GCA_902617465.1 uncultured Alphaproteobacteria bacterium
TGGTTTAGAAAGAGAATTCAAGCTAAATATCGAACAAAATCACGCTATTTTAGCAAAACATTCATTCGAGCACGAGATTGCATATGCACTTTCCAATGACATCTTTGGGAGTATTGATATTAACAGAGGAGACTATTTAGTAGGATGGGACACAGACCAATTCCCAAACAATGTAGAAGAATTAGTTTTGCCTTTTTACTACATTTTTAAAAATGGTGGTTTTTCCTCAGGAGGTCTCAACATGGATGCTAAGATTAGAAGACAATCAATAGATCCTGAGGATCTATTCTATGCGCATATTGGCTCTATGGATACTTGTGCTAGAACTCTTATTGCTGTTGAAAAAATGATTAATGATGGAAGTTATGAAAATTTTTTAAAACAAAGATATGAACAGTGGGCCTCTGAAAAACAACTCATGACTTCAATGTCTCTTGAAGATATTCATAAAAATGTCATTGCTAAAAATTTAAACCCTCAACCAAAGTCCGGTCGCCAAGAATATCTTGAAAATCTAATTAATTCTTTTGTCGATTGAGTCGATGAAAATTACAAAATTTCTATTTGATTTAGGTAATGTTTTTTTTGATTGGGATCCACATTATGTATTTAAAAATATTATTCCTGATCAAACTAAAAGAGAATATTTTATGAATACAATCGCGTTCCCTCATTTAGATATGAGATGCGATGCTGGAGTAAAAATTGATGACGCAGTTAAAGATGCAATAAAAAATTTCCCTAATTATGAGAATGAAATAAAGCAATATTATCCAAATCACAGGAATATGGTTAACGGGGTTTATCAAGATACAGTTGATATTTTTCGAAAAATAAAATCAAGTGGTTATCCCTGCTATGTCTTGTCAAACTGGTCAGATGAGACTTATGAGGGTATGGAAGATCAACACCCATTCCTGAAAGAATTTGATGATAAAATTATCTCTGGTAGAGAGTTTTTAGTAAAACCAGACCCTGAAATTTATAAATTAGCGATTTTAAGATTTAATTTAACACCTGAACAAACTCTTTTCATTGATGATCGTATTGAAAATATTGAGGCGGCGCAATCACTTGGCTTTCAAACTATTCATTTAACTGACCCACTGACAATAAAAAGTCAAATAGCAAATCATATAATTGTTTAAATTAGACAATAAAATAGGCCTAGGATTGGCTTCTCTTGGGAGGCCCGGATATATAAACATTGGTCATAGTTCAGATTTAGGCAGCGACATATCAAAAAATTCTATGAGATCTCATTGTCACGAAGTACTTAGTCATGCTTACAAGAGAGGTATTCGATATTTCGATGCGGCAAGGGTATATGGAGATGCTGAGGAATTTTTATCTAGTTGGATTAGAGCTCAAAAACAATTTGATGGTTTTGTGGGGTCTAAGTGGGGCTATGAATATTTAGCAAATTGGGAAGTTCAGGCAGATCAACATGAAAGAAAAGATCACTCAGTTGAATTTCTAAAACAACAATGGGTGGAGACAAGACTTAATTTAGGAAAAAGTATTGATCTTTACCACATCCATTCTGTCAATTCAGAAAGTAAAGTCTTAGATGATATTAATGTTCTAAAGGAGCTTGAGACAATAAAAAAAAATGGAATAGAAATAGGAATCTCAACAAGTGGCCCAGATCAAGAGAAAACTATTAATGACCTTTTAATTAAGAATGAAAAACTTAATCTATTTTCTTATTTACAAACGACCATTAATATCTTTGACCAATCTTGTATTTCCATTTTAAAAGAAGTATCTGAAAAAAAGATCAATGTAATTGCAAAAGAGATTTTCTCAAATGGAAGACTAACTAATTCAAATAAAGAATTTCATCAAAACAAAATTAAAGAATTAAAGTCAGTTGCCTCATCTATGGATTTAACTTTGGAGCAATTGTCTTATCTCTGGGTTTATCGACTACCGTTTGTTAAAATTTGTCTAACAGGAGCATCAACAATCAAACAGTTGGATGAAAATTTAAGTTGTCTTGAAAAAATAGATACCGAATTGCCCTCTCTTGAGTCTTTTAGCCTGTCCACTCAAGATTATTGGGAAACACGTAAAAAACTAAGTTGGAATTAATTGAAACTTACCCAGCTTGAATTTGATGAGCTAGAGGCGATTGACCTTTCGATAAATTTAATACCTTCAAGTCCATCTTCTATACTTGGAAAATGGTGATTTTCCTCATTAAATTTGCCATTTTTCTGATCAATTAGCGCATTAGCTACATCTGTATAGATATTTGCGAAGCCCTCTAAATATCCCTCGGGGTGTCCAGCAGGAATTCTAGTAACATCTCCTGCATCGCTCATAGCACCTGATCCACCCCTTGTAATTTTTTGTTTGGGTTCTCCAAATTTTGTAAAGTAAAGGTAATTTGGATCTTCTTGACACCATTCTAGTCCGGCCTTATTACCATAAATTCTTATTTGTAAATGATTTTCATTTCCTGGGGCTACTTGAGAAGACCAAATAGTACCTTTTGCTCCTCCTTTAAATCGTATCGATATTTGAGCATTATCATCTAATTTTCTCCCAGGCACAAAAGATGTTAACTCTGCAGATATCTCCTCAGTATTGAGATCAGTTATAAACCTAATCAGATTGTAAGCATGAGTTCCAATGTCACCAATACATCCACCAGCACCTGATTGATTAGGATCAGTTCTCCAAGAGGCCTGTTTGTTTCCCCCATCATTAATTCTATTTTCTAAATTTTCGGTCAGCCAATCTTGAGCATACTCTGCTTGAATTACTCTTATTTCACCTAAGTCACCTCTCTTACAAAGAGCTCTGGCATTCCTAATCATGGGATAACCAGTGTAGTTATGAGTTAAAGCAAAAAGAACGTTATTGTCTTTTTTACATTTTATTAGTTCCTCACATTGATTAACATTCATGGCAAGGGGTTTGTCACAAATTATGTTAAAACCTTTCTCCATGAAAGCTTTAGCGATCGGATGGTGCATATGATTTGGTGTCACTATGGCTACAGCATCTATTTTATCCTCTCTGATCAATTCTTTTTCGACCATTTCAAGGTAGTCTTTATAATTCCTTTCATCTGCTATTCCAATATCTCTGCCAGAGGCTTGAGCTTTTTCAGGATTAGATGAAAAGGCACCAGCGACCAGTTCAAAGCGGTCATCAATTCTAGATGCTATACGGTGAACTTCTCCAATAAATGCTCCTGAGCCACCACCAACCATTCCTAATTTTAATTTTTTGGTCATATTATCATTCAATTCCAAGCATTTTTTTGTTTGCATCTTGATCAGTACCAGCATCGGCAAAATCATCGAAAGCATTCTCGGTAACTCTAATTAAATGATCTTTAATAAATACAGAACCCTCTTTAGCTCCGTCTTCAGGATGTTTCAAAGCACATTCCCATTCTAAAACAGCCCATCCATCAAAGCCGTAAGTAGTAAGTTTGGAGAAAATTGACTTGAAATCGACTTGCCCATCTCCTAAAGATCTAAATCGACCTGCTCTGTTCTTCCAAGATTGAAATCCACTATAGACCCCTTGTTTACCAGTGGGATTGAGTTCTGCGTCTTTCACATGAAACATTTTTATTTTCTCGTGATAAATATCAATATGCTGCAAATAATCTAAATGCTGCAAAACAAAGTGGCTAGGATCATATAACATGTTGCAGCGCTCATGATTCCCTACTTTATCTAGAAACATTTCAAAAGTTATTCCATCAAAAAGATCCTCGCCTGGATGAATTTCATAACATAAATTCACCCCACACTCATCAAATTCATTAAGAATAGGTTTCCACCTTTTAGCCAGTTCATCAAATGCAGTTTCAACTAACCCTTCTGGTCTTTGAGGCCATGGATAAACATATGGCCAAGCCAATGCTCCTGAAAAAGTGACATGTTCAGTCAATCCAAAATTTTTCGAAGCCTTAGCGGCCATCATTAATTGATCAACTGCCCATTGCTGCCTTGCAGATGGATTTCCTCTTACCTCTGAGGCTGCAAAACCATCAAATACAGAGTCATATGCAGGATGAACAGCTACAAGTTGACCTTGGAGATGTGTCGAAAGCTCAGTTATATTTAAATTAAAACTTTTAAGAGTCCCTTTTATTTCGTCACAGTAATCTTTGCTTTCAGATGCTTGTTTTAAATTAATTAACCTCTCATCCCAACTAGGTATCTGAACACCTAAGTATCCCAAATCACTAGCCCATTTTGAGATATTCTCTAAATTGTTAAACGGAGCATCATCACCTGCAAATTGAGCTAAAAATATAGCTGGACCTTTTATAGACATCGCTTAACCCCCCTCCTGCGACAAACTATAATATTACAGTTAACTGCTATTTAAAATGTTTTTAAAAATATGAATAATCTGCATTTATAAATATGTAAAAAGACTGTATAATCAGCCAGTTTTGTTATTAAAGAGGAGGAATAATAACATGAAAAAAATACTATCTGTATTTCTAGTTCCTGTTTTTGCCTTACTTTTTTCTTTGAATGCTAAATCTGAGTCTTTGACTTTGGGCTGGGCCGCTTGGGATCCTGCTAACGCATTACAAGAACTAAGTAAAGAATTTACAGCTGAAACAGGTGTTGAAATGAACTTCGAATTTGTGCCATGGCCAAATTTTGCTGAGAGAATGCTTAACGAGTTAAATAACCAAGGTAAAACTTTTGACTTGTTAATTGGTGACTCACAGTGGATCGGACAAGGTGCTGAATATGGTCACTATGTTAAGCTAAATGATTTCTTTGATGCTAACGGAATTTCAATGGATGATTTTAACCCAGCAACTGTTTACGCATATTCAACATGGCCAAAAGGATCACCTAACTATTACGCTCTCCCAGCAATGGGTGATGCTTTAGCATGGGCTTATCGAAAAGACTGGTTTGATAGACCAGAGCTTCAAGCTGAATTTAAAAGTAAGCATGGATATGATCTAGGTGTTCCAAAAACTTGGGATGAGTTATATGACATGTGTACTTTCTTCCAAGGAAGAGAAATTGATGGACAAGTAAGATATGGTGCAGCCATCAATACAGAGCGTGGATCTGAAGGTATCACCATGGGTGTAACAGCAGCCATGTATGCTTGGGGTATGCAGTACGAAAATCCTGATAACCCATACGAGATGGATGGTTACTTCAACTCAGATGCTTCTGTAGAGGCTGTTGAATTTTATAGAAAAATGTATGAAGACTGTGCACCTCCAGGGCATTCAGATGCTTATATGGTCGCAAATCTTGATGCATATAAATCAGGACAGGTTGCATTTCAAATGAACTGGTATGCTTTCTGGCCTGGCGTTTCTAAAGAAGACAGTGACGGAAGAGTTTCTGGTTTCTTTGCTAACCCATGTCAAAACGTATGTGCAGCTACTCTTGGTGGTCAAGGTATCTCAGTTGTGAGTTACTCTGATAAACAAGACTTGGCTCTTGAATACATGAAGTGGTTTGCAAAGCCAGATATACAACAAAAATGGTGGGATTTAGGAGGATATTCATGTCATATGGATGTTCTTGGATCACCTGATTTCGTCGACTCAGCTGTTTACGCACAAGGCTTCCTTGACTCAATGGGTATCGTCAAAGACTTTTGGCAAGAGCCTACATTTGTTGAATTAATGCTTCCAATGCAGGAGAGAATTCATGACTACGTTGTGAATGGAAAAGGTTCTGCAAAAGACGCATTAGACAAAATCATTGATGATTGGACTGAAGTCTTCGAAGACGACGGTAAAATTTAATCACTAAATTAATATAAAGGGTGGGATTAATCCCGCCCTTCAATCTAAAACATATATGAAAAGTGCTGTTAAAAAGTTCAAAGGCTTATCTGATAAAGCAATAGCCTGGATTTTCATAGCACCAACTTTAATTCTATTACTTGCTATAAATATTTATCCTCTCATCTATGCCATAAGGATGTCATTCACCAACTTTTATGCCAATAAAATAGGTAGAGAAGTAAAATTTGTGGGTTTAAAAAACTATAAAAAGATTTTAGGAAAAGAAGAGATATGGGAAAAGATGCAGATAACTGCCCACTTCGTTTGTTGGACATTAGTCTTACAAGCATTAATTGGATTGGGTCTTGCTCTTCTTTTAAATAAAAAATTTAAAGGCAATGAACTACTCACTACTTTAATAGTTTTACCAATGATGCTTTCCCCCGCAGTCGTAGGTGTATTTTGGACTTACTTATATAATCCTCAAGTAGGTTTATTTAATTACGTAGTTAATTTTTTCTATGACTTTGGTATTTTTGATATGATTGGTTCAAGCACTTTAGCCCCTTGGTCAATTGTGATTGTCGATACATGGATGTGGACACCTTTTACCATGTTAATTTGTCTGGCAGGATTAAGATCAATCCCAAATTATTTGTACGAGGCTGCAGAAGTTGACCGAGCTAGTAAGTGGCAGCAATTTATCCATATAACATTGCCATCTGTCCTTCCTTTTCTACTTCTTGCATTATTATTTAGAGGGATCGAGAATTTCAAAATGTTTGATCTGGTCGCTGAGCTTACTTCAGGGGGTCCAGGATCGGCGACTGAACTAGCATCAATCAATTTAAAACGTGAAGCATTTGAAAAATGGAAAACAGGTTACAGTTCTGCTTTTGCTGTAATATTATTTGTCACCATATTCGGCTTTGGAAATGTGTATGTAAAAGTTATGAACAAAATTAAAGAGCGATAATGGACACTTCAAGATCACCACTAGAGGCAACAGGATTCTCAAGAAAATTAGCTGCTACTATCATCATCGTTTACATGATTGTAACACTTATACCGATCACATGGATGGTTGCTACAAGCTTTAAAAGTGTTGATAGTGCCATCTCTTATCCTCCAGAGGTCTTTTTTGAACCATCTTTAGAGGGCTATGTGAATTTATTTACAAATCGATCAAGACAACCAAAGGATTATTTGGACTCTCTTCCACCACCAGATACATGGTATGAGGAGTTAGTTCGCAGTAGAGAAATGGTCATAACAGGACCATCAAAATTTTTACCGAGGTATTCCAATTCTTTAATAATTGGATTTGGTGCAACGTTCTTTTCGGTATTTTTAGGCTCCTTAGCTGCCTACGCTCTTTCTAGATTTAAAGTCCCACTGAAAGATGATTTATTATTTTTTATTTTATCTACGAGAATGTTCCCACCAATAGCAGTGGCAGTACCTATATTTATTATGTACAGAAAACTTGGTCTCGGTGATACTCATGTTGGCATGATTATTCTGTACACTGTTGTAAATTTAAGTTTGTCAGTTTGGCTGTTAAAAGGCTTTATGGACGAGATACCGAGAGAGTATGAGGAGGCTGCGATGATAGATGGTTACTCTAGAATGCAAGCATTTTTTAAAGTAGTCCTTCCGCAAGCAACTACAGGTATTGCAGCAACAGCAATTTTCTGCATGATATTTTCGTGGAATGAATATGCATTTGCTGTTTTACTAACACAATTTAATGCGCAAACTGCACCACCATTTATCCCAACAATTATAGGAGAGGGTGGTCTTGATTGGCCTGCTATTGGAGCAGGGACAACATTATTTTTAATCCCAGTGATGATATTTACAGTTGTATTGAGAAAGCATCTTCTAAGGGGAATAACATTTGGAGCTGTGAGAAAATAATGGCTGAGAAAAAAAGTTTATTGAGAAGAATTTTTAGAAGATCCATTTGGGAAAATGCATCAACTGTTTTAATTTTATTGGGTGTATTTATGTTGATGCAGCCTTTTGCTATGTGGATGTATACATATTCCTTTATTGTTATTTTGGTGGGAACTATCGGATTTGTGATCACAAGTCATTTCCCGGATTAGCCATGGCAGAAATAGAAATTAAAAATTTACATAAATCTTTTGGAGATTTCGTAGCAGTGAAAAACTCCAACCTTATTATTGAAAATAAAGAATTCTTTGTTTTACTCGGTCCTTCAGGTTGTGGAAAAACTACCACTTTGAGAATGATTGCTGGTTTAGAGCTGCCAACTTCTGGAAATATATATTTGGATAAGGAAGATGTGGGCTATCTAAGGGCCTCTCAGCGAGATATAGCCTTTGTTTTTCAGCTTTTTGCACTCTATCCACACATGAATGTAAGAAATAATCTGGCTTTCCCACTAAAAATGCAAAAGCTCTCACGAAGCGAAATAGATGCTAAAGTTCTGGAAGCCGCAAAGCTTCTCAGAATTGATCACTTATTAAAATCAAAAGTATCCTCTTTAGCAGGAGGTGATCGTCAACGTGTTGCACTCGGAAGAGCCCTAGTTAGAAGACCTAAAGCATTTTTAATGGATGAACCTTTGGGTACACTTGATGCAGAATTTAGAGAATTGATGTGTTTGGAATTAAGAAAACTTCACGATGATATTGATGCAACTACAGTTTATGTAACACACGATCAACAAGAGGCAATGTCGATGGCTGATCGAATAGCAGTAATGAATGAGGGAGTGGTGTTGCAGGCAGACTCACCAAAAGTTATTTATAATAAACCTAAAACAAAGTTTGTTGCCAATTTTATTGGATCACCAGGAATGAACTTCATACCAATAAATGAAAAAATTTCTCCTAGTCAATCAAGTATTAAATTATTAGACTCATCATTAAATATTCCTGAACAAAAAGAAGGAACAGATTCCAATGAAAATTTTTTAGGTGTAAGACCGGAAAATTTAAAATTAGTTTCAGAAAATGGTGTAAAAGGCAATGTCTTTGGTGTTGAATATTTAGGTTCAAGAAAAATTCTTACAATTGAAACTCAACTAGGAAATATAAAAATTCGAGTTGATAGCGACACACAAGTTAATATTAATGAGCAAATTCAATTTGATACTCTTAATAATAATCAAATAATTTTTGATGGTTCAAATGATAAGGCACTTCAAAGTGAGTTTATGAATTAATGTCTAAAGTAGAACTACAAAATATTACAAAAATATATGATAAAACTATTAAGGCTTTAGAAGATATTAGTTTTACAGTAAACGATGGAGAGTTTTTTGTATTATTGGGGCCAACCGGTGCAGGTAAAACAACAACATTAAGATCAATAGCAGGTTTAGAAAAAATTGATAAAGGAAAGATCCTTTTTGATGATGAGGATTTCTCACAAGCACAACCTGCAGCAAGAGACACAGCATTTGTATTTCAACAATACTCTTTATACCCTCATTATAAGGTTTACGACAATTTAGCTTTTCCTCTTCGATCCCCTCTTAGAAAAATCCCAGAAGATAAGATTAGAGAAAAAGTCACAAAAATAGCGGAAATGTTGAAGATTTCTGCTAAATTAGACAACAAAGCCACTGAATTATCCGGGGGAGAAATGCAAAGAGTTGCGATAGGTCGTGCTCTAGTCAGAGACCCAAGTATATATTTAATGGACGAACCCCTTTCATCTCTTGATGCAAAATTAAGGGAAAGTTTGAGAGTCGAACTGAAAAAAATCCAATTAAATTTAGGCTCCACAATTCTCTATGTCACACATGATCAAGCTGAAGCCACAACTATGGCAGATCGCATCGGAGTATTAGAAAATGGTAAAATCGCCCAGATTGATAAGCCAGAAGATATATACAATAATCCAAAATCTATTTATGTAGCAAATAGATTAGGCTCACCAAAAATTAATATTCTCAACAGAACTACTTTAAATGCTTCATCACCAGATAAAGCAAGTCAACTTGGTTTAAGACCTGAGCACATTAAGATAGGAGAAGGTGAACTTTCAGGCTCAATTAAAACTGTTGAGTCTCTCGGTGCAGAAACTGTTGTAGAGTTAGATTTTAATGGAACAGAAATTTTATCCTTATATCAAGGAGCATTCCAAGGACAAAAAGGGGACAAAGTAAATTTCGCGATAGATCAAAATAAAATTTTGTTTTTTGACGAAAAAGGAATTAGCGTGCAATGAGTGTTAATTTTTTAATCCATAGAGCAAAAGAAATTCAAGCTGTAATTGATGCAAATGCAAGTGAAATAGAAAAATTGGACCAAGAAATAGGAGATGGGGATCATATTTTTAATGTCCAAAGAGGGATCAAGCTTGTTATAGAATTAGAAGCTGTAATTAAAGATTTGCCAATATCTAAAGCTCTAAATCAAATAGCAATGAAAGTTCTTTCTGGTATTGGTGGCTCATCAGGAGCCCTGTTTGGCACATTGTTTATGACTATGGCCAAAGGTAAGGATATAGATAATGGTGTTGATTATAAAAAGGCAATCGAAATTTTTGCAGATGGCGTTGAAGCTGTAAAACAAAGAGGTAAAGCAGATGTAGGTGAAAAAACAATGATGGATGTTCTCATACCTGTATCTAACTGCCTTAAAAAAGGTGTCGAGGATAACAAAGATGTTAAAGAGATACTTCAAGAAGCTATAGAAGTGGCGGAAAAAGGGATGTTTTCAACAAAAGATCTTTTAGCTACAAAAGGGAGAGCTTCTTTTTTAGGAGAGCGAGCGAAAGGTCATATCGATCCTGGAGCCAGGTCTTCACAATTAATGATAAAAACTGTCTGTGAGTCAGTGTTAAATAGTTAGGAGGATACTATGAAAAAATTTATGAATTCAGCGGATGATTTTCTAAAGGAGAGTCTGAAAGGTTTTGGTGCTGCGCATCAAGATATTGTTAATTGCCACTACGACCCCAATTTCATCACCAGAGCCACTCCCACAAAAGAGGGAAAAGTAGCTCTGATCAGTGGAGGGGGGAGTGGACACGAACCAATGCATGGTGGCTTAGTCGGCTACGGTATGCTGGATGCAGCCTGCCCTGGATTTGTTTTTTCATCTCCTACACCAGATCAAATGTTAGCTGCTGCTGAAAAAGTAGACAGTGGAGCAGGAGTTTTATTTATCGTTAAAAACTATTCTGGAGATGTAATGAATTTCCAAATGGCAGCTGAGATGATGCAAGGTCCAAATGAGTCTGTATTGACAAATGATGATGTTGCTGTGGAGGACTCTTCATTTACAACTGGTAGAAGAGGTGTTGCTGCTACTGTTGTTGTTGAAAAAATAGTTGGTTCTTTAGCTGAGCACGGAGGTAGCTTACAAGAATGTAAAGCCTTAGGAGATAAGGTAAATAAAAATTCAGGTTCTATGGGAGTTGCATTTTCAAGTTGCACTGTCCCGGCTGCAGGAAAACCAAATTTTGATATAGGTGATGATGAAATGGAATTCGGTGTTGGAATTCATGGTGAACCTGGAAGAAGAAGAGATAAAATGAAATCTGCACAAGAGATTACAAACGAGTTATTAGAGGCAATTAATGAGGATTTAAAGCCTGAGACAAACGAAGAAATTCTTTTATTCGTCAATGGTATGGGAGGTACTCCTTTAACAGAGCTATACCTAATTTATGACAATGCTAAAAATATGTTAGACAAAAAAAATATAAAGATATCTAGGTCTCTTGTTGGAAATTATTGCACTTCTCTTGAAATGCAGGGCGCTTCAATTACTCTTACAAAGCTTGACGAAGAGCTTTTAAAGCATTGGGACTCATCTGTTCACACAGCAGCTATGAGATGGGGTGTCTAAAAATCATAAAGCCTTTAGACTGATCTAAAGGCTTTTATATTTGTCTGATTACCCTCATCATTATTTATTATGATGATCTAATGTAACCTCGCCAACTATTGTCTCGACTGAGACCCTATTTTCTATATTAGTATTTAATCTTTTTTCTCGTGCTGTATCTGCTGCCTTCATAGTTTCAGCATCAGGATAAATTGTAACTGCCATTAATGTAACATCATCAATTCTAATGCCAATTAACTGACTTGCTTGTGGGAATTCTGATGGAGCATTTTGTACGTACCCTTGTGTTTGTTCGTCAGCTGCCTCCTTTGAGTCCATTTTTACTGTTGTTACTCTTGCTATACTCATATATTACCCTCCTTAATTGTGACCTAAATAACTTAGTTTATTAGTAAACATTACACTCAATTAACAATAAAATTAAATATTTTATAGGCTAATTAACCTGACTATTTTGCATATCAACAGATAAAATTATCTTCGTGAGCTAATTAACTATAGAAGTATATTAAGAAGCCGAAAATAAAAATAAAAATTAAAAAATAACTGATTGCTGATTTTTTAAAATAAATCTCTGATTTAAATAAAATATTAAATATTTTATAGCTAGCAAAAATTACGAGAGCTATTACAGCAAGAGTAATAAGCCATGTTCCCAAAAAATTAATTGAAAAAAGTTTATCTAAGTTTTGTTCCATATTTTTATTCTATTTTGGTGGACCAAGTATCCAGAAATTGGAACACCTACTATCTATTATTATTATCATGGAAAGAGCATTTACAAAATGCTCAATACATAACTATTAATCAACAAAATCAGGATATTTATGATGCAGGTATTGTTGATTATTAACACCATAGGGGTATCCAAATATAAAAATGTCTAAAAACCTCAATGAAAATCAACTTCTAGCCGTTCAGTTAGTAGCACAGGGTAGGTCGGGCAAGGAGATAGCTAAAGAAATATCTGTTACTGAAGAGACAATCTCTAGATGGAAAAAACAACCAGCGTTTATTGCGCTGGTTAACGACCTATTGGGTCAGCTCAGAGACACCACGCAGCAGAAGATGAGAAATTTAGTTCTCCTTGCTTTAGAGATATTAGAGAAAGAGTTATTTGATGAGAGTAATAAGAATAGAGTAAATATCGCCCTTAAAGTCCTCAATAACTACAAATTCAGCACCTTAATAGACCAGAAAATCGGTTCAGAGAATGCCGATACTATTGAGCGTAAGCAGTTAGATAAAAAGTTTGCAGAGATGTTCTGATTTTTTTAATATTAGAATATGAAAACCCTCTTAGCCCTATTTTTATTAATCCCTAGTTTGAGTTGGGGACTTACTTTCAAGGATGGGAAACAAGTTGATAGCGATCAAAATAACTTAAAAGATTACGATACAAATATTGAATGGAAGATAAATAATCCATTTCAAGTTTTCTTACCTTTGGATCAATTACAAAGCAACATTGATTTTTATAAATCTTCTAATAGTGCATTTATTTGTAAGCATGATGAAGATGGTTTTAATAATGATTTCGTTACTTTTAACAACAATGAATTTCGCGAGTCATTAAAGCAATCATTTAACAAAACATTTACAGATTGGGATACCATGGATGAATTTTCAGCAGCAATGTTAGAATTTTCTCTAGCAAGTTGTAAAACAATGTTATCTGGTATTGAAAAAGATAAAAAAGAATTATTAAGTTTCATCATTGAAATCTCAAAATTAGAAAAATTTTATTCTATTACTCCTGAATGGGTAATGGATCATAGTGGACCTTTTTGGTTTGCACGACATATACCTCCTATTTTAATGGCATGGAGTTATGTACGCGATATAGCAACTAATGAGCAACAGCTACAAATGCACAAATGGATTGATAGCTTGTACAATCAATTGATTGTTGATGATAATTGTCTTGAGTGGAAAGCGGGATCTTGTTTTGCAAATCATGCTTATAGTGTCCGCAATGCATTGATAACAATGGCTATTATGTTAGATGATGAAAAAAAGTTTAACCATAATGTTAAAGCTTTTTTTAAAGTTTTGAAAATGAATATTCGCAAAGATGGTTTACTAGAAAATGAGCTACGTCGAGGACATTGTAGCTCTCATTACCATATATTTACCTTTAGTGCCCTTTTTGGTGTTTTACAGAACTTACAAGCGCAGGATTACGATTACTACAACGAGGAGCTTGGCAATGGTTTTACTATTAAAGATATTATAAATGCAACATTCAATAAATTCCTAATTTATCCAAAAAAATATTTAGCTTCAGTTAAAGATCCATATGCGATAGATACATGCCCGACTAAAGGTCAGAAATTTGTTTATGAGTATGAGCAAATTGATTTTTTTCAAACATCATTATTTGGCTTTGTTTCTCTCTTTGAAAATAATGTAAATAATGCACAAGAAATTGATTTTTCAAATATTCAAAAGCTTCAAATAATTTGGGATGAAAAAAAATCAGATGGAAACAAATATATCTATGAGGATTATAATGAAAATGGAAAGGTAGATTCATTATATTATGTTACCTACGATGTGAGGAAAGATATGTATAATCATACATGGGGAAATGCCGTTTATGGAGGAAATCCTATACTTCTAAATAAAATTAATTTTGATTAAATTTATGAAAACTATCTTAGCCCTATTGTTATTAATCCCTAGTTTGAGTTGGGGTTTAACATTCAAAGATGGAAAACAGGTTGATGAAGATAAAACATTTGAAATTATAGAAAATGAAAATTCTAATAAACCATCACAAGGAGAAATAGTTATTAAAAGAGTAAATGATAACGGTACCCATTACTCTCCCGAATTCAAAATTAAAGGAAAATATGTCTTACCATTAAAATCTATTGTTACTAAGAATCCCCAAGGAGCTGCTGACAAACACGAATGGAGAGCAAAATTAGAGTCTTTCATGACAAATTTTTATGCTCTAGGAGATTTTAATAATGATGGTATTCAAGATTTTATCATTACTGCATTAAGACACTCTGAACAGCAAATTGATAGCGTTGACTCCGTAAACATTTATAAGTACAAAACGTCATCTAAGAGAAATTTCAAAGTATTTGCAGGTCATAAAAAAACAGGATGGGCTAATGACTATTACAGAAGTAGTGGCGAAGATATAACCCATTTGTTTGTTGAAGACCCTGAAATGGCAGGAGTAGCTGACCATCAGTTAGAGTCTCAAAGACCTTCGGTTGCCGATTTTAATGGAGATGGTATTGATGATGTATACATTAGCTCAGCAACACATACAGATAGAAAAACAGAAGGAGACGGTTTTTTTGGGGGGTACCATTCATACTATCTTTCACAATCAGACGGCACTTATAAAGAAAGTAGTCGTGAAATGATTAAAGGTTTGTTTGTTGACAAAAAAACAGGTAGATACGTAGAGTTTTCACACAGGTCAGATATTGGAGATATTGATGGTGACGGAGATATTGATGTAGTTCATACAAGCGTTTCGTGGAAAGGTGATAATGGGTACATTATTTGTATGTACAATGATGGCAAAGGTAAATTAACCAGTAAACAATGTGGTGAGCAGTGGGGTAACAATGTTAAAATTGGTGACTTTAATGGTGACGGTCATGCGGATTTACTTGTAGTAAGTCCAGATTATGATTGTCTTAAAGTACACAGTTTTACAGGGGTGCGTGAAACAAAACAAGCTACAAAAACTCGAAATCAAAGTATGCTAATATTTGGTAACGGTTCTGGTAAGTTCAAAAACAAGCAAGGTAAAAAGTTTATTGAATTTGGCAAACATGTGATGCATAACGGTCAGGATATCCCATTGTGTGAAATGCCAACTGCTACGGTAGCGGATGTAGATAACGACGGTGACTTAGATATTATTGGCAACACCATTGGATTTCTTTATGTTGGCGGTTACTTTCAAGTATTTTTGAATGATGGAAAGGGTAACTTTAGTTTAGGTCAACAAATTATTGGTGATACACCAAAAAAGCAATTTTCTCTTGATAATTGGCCTACCCATGAAGCAACACATGGTAATCAAAATTATTGTTTCAATATTCATACCGTAGATTTCAATAATGATAATTTCCTAGACTTTATTTGTGATGGTGGCTTTATGCAACCCACAGATGGGTTTGTTTATGTTAATAGCGGAGACGGAACTTATACAGTTGCATCAGAGCAGTTAATAAAAAATCATGTATCTTCATTCTAAAAAAAATAAATATTAATGAAAACTATCTTAGCTCTATTGTTTTTAATACCTAGTTTGAGTTGGGGAGATAATGACGAAAAAATTACAACACCCAAATTATCTATACCTTTCAACGATTACAGAGAAAATTCTGATAATAAAAGTAATATGGTGGAGCCAAGGGGGATCGAACCCCTGACCTCTACGCTGCCAGCGTAGCGCTCTCCCAGCTGAGCTATGGCCCCGACAGTTCGTTCACGCTTAATTCCTATGTTTTCCAAGCGTTATCAGACTTGATTCTAGTATGCGCTGAATCCACAATCAATAGAAAAATAAATTTTTGTGATAACATTGTGATAACATTTTTTGTACACACAATTGCTAAAAATTAGTTTCAAATCCTTTATACTTATTTGATATTTAAACTTACTAATGGGTAACTATAAAAATATAAAAAACTATATTTCTCAGAAAATGAGAATGTCTCATATTTATCAACCTTTGATGTTAATGGAACTTATGAAAGGAAAGGGTAAAGCTTCGGGTCAAAAAATAGCCCAGGCTTTTTTAAGTTATGATGAGACTCAAATTGATTATTATAAAGAAATAGTCAAGCTAATGCCCTTTAAGTATTTATCTAAACACTTAAAGGAAATCAAAAGAGATAAAGATAAATATTATTATGATGGATTTGATTTATCTGATGCGCAAAGAAAAGAAATCATTGAGCTCTGCCAAGCAAAGTTAGATGAATATATTGATAAAAGAGGATTGAAGAAAATCTTCAAACATCGGACTCTAGCTTCAGGAGTCATTTCAGGAAGTATTCGTTATAAAGTTCTAACCCGAGCAAAGAATAGATGTGAGCTTTGTGGAATATCTTCAAAAGAAAAGGCCCTAGAAGTTGACCATATTGAACCCAGAAGTTTAGGGGGCAAAGATGAATTGAGTAATTTCCAAGCTCTTTGCTATACATGTAATGCTCAAAAGGGAAATAAGGACAATACAGAGTTTAAAAAAATAATTGATAGTTATGAGAGTCGAGAGAAAGATTGTTTATTTTGTAATATTCCCAAATCAAGAATTATCAAGTCTAATAAATTAGCTTTTGTCATCGAAGACCAATACCCTGTAACTAAACATCATTGTCTTATTATTCCTTATCGGCACTCAGAAAGTTACTTTGATTTATATCAACCAGAATTAAATGCTATTAATCAGCTTATTAAAGAGCTGCAATCAGAATTAATAAATAAAGATAAAACCATAGAGGGCTTTAATATTGGCACCAATTCAGGGGAAGTATCGGGACAATCAATATTTCATACCCATATACATCTTATTCCTAGGAGAAAAGGAGACTCCAAAAATCCACGAGGTGGCGTGAGGGGAGTAATAGAGTCAAAAAAAAGTTATTAATAAAATACAAATTTTTTTCACAATAAAATTATAAACCAAGTGATAACATTTGTGATAACATTGTGATAACAAATGTTAGTGTGATTTTTTCAATTTATTTAGGAGGATAATGATGTTTTCGAAGTATTTTTCCTCCATTTTTCTTACCTCATTTAACTCTATTGTCTCAAGTGCATTTTTTTTTCGATTTATTAGTCTGTACCTTACGTAAATAACAGCATCTCTTAATCCATATTTTTTTTCTAAAGCTTCAAGGACGTAATCCATCGCATCATAATAAAATGAATTTGTAATTTCTATGGAGTCCTCTAATGAATTTTTTTGAATTTTAATATTAATGTTGAAACTTAGGTCGAAGAGCCAATAGATTATCTCTCTCTTAGTTGGCTCTTCGTTACTGATATATTTATGGATGACCATTTGACTAAATTCAGGGTCATACAATGGCCTTCCAAACATATTAATTTATGACCTCCTCCTTAATACTTTCAATTTTGATGACATTGGACTCTTCAAAATCAGTATCAACGAGCAAAGTAGACGATATTTTCTCATCCCCTCCAGCCATATCTGAAAATATTCTTCTAATTTGAGTCTTTTTTTGTTCAAGATTTTTCAATCTATTACCTCTTGATTTCTCAAAATAGCTAGAGTCTTTATCAATTATCTCAGCTTCTTTAGCAAACGAGTCAATCAGACTCCTTATTTTCATAGGAAGACTTGAACTGGTTAACCTATTGTATAGTTCTGATTGTTTTGTCTCAGACAGGCTATTGATTTTCTTAGAGTTATGTAGATGTATCACAGCCTGCTTTAATGTTGCTATTATAAGATTGAGACTAAAATAACTCATTTTAATGATAACAATCCTTCCGCCAAACTCCCATTGAACTCCTGTAAAATTTTTAGGAACTGAGGTTGATGCTATAATTGCAAAATCTAAGTTATTTCTGGTCATATCATCTTTGAGTTTTTCAACCCACTTTTTTGAGTAATTGAGAGTGTCTTTTGACTCTACACCAATAGTCCCAACATTCTTTCCTGCATCACGCACGATAATATGTACATCATCACCTAATGCACCTTTACCTACAGGTTTCACATTACAGTCAGGAAATTGTTTCTTGATGAACTCCTCAATTACGTCCTCTTGAGCTTCTCCTTTAAGCTCAACATCTTTACCAGCTTTGAGTTTTTTATTTAACTCTTCAACTTCTTTTTCATATCTTGCAAGCTTTATATCTTTGGCTTTGCTATCTTTATCTTTTTGAAGTTTATATTCTTCAAATTCATTTTTTGATTTAGAAGCACCAAGTTCAATTAGCTTGTTTTTTTCTTTTTGAAGTTTTGCTTTATTATCTTTTTTGATTTTCGCTTCAAATTGAATAATAGTCTTGCTAGCAATTTTTTCTGCTTCTTTAGCTATTGATAAATCAGCTTTCTCTTTATATGCTTTTATCTTAGCTAAGGCATCTTTGTTTGCTTTCTTTTGTGCCATTGCTTCAATTTGTTTTTTGTTACCCCTAGCCTCTGATACCTGAGCCTTAAGGGTTCTTATATGAAACTGTAGTTCTTTTTTAGTTCTCTCAGCTTCATCTTGTTGTTTCATGTATGAGTTGATTTTCTTTTCAAATTCCTCAGTACGTAAAACGCTACTTCCACAAAGTGGACATTCTATAGTTTTAGTCATTTTTAAAGGCCTCCTTAGCCTTTCCCTGATTAAAGGACCTCATGTCCTTTTCGTTTGATAAATCGTCTACAAATTTTGCCTCTTCAAATCTGTAGACCTTGTTTTGAAATGAAAATATCCACCACGTTTTCATCATCCCTTCATCTGCCGCGTAGATAAATCCATGTTCGATTAATTCAGCCTCAGTGCCCAAGTTGAGCTCTTGGCCGACGGCGGCCCCGTTAGAAAGATTAGGCATATAAAGAACGGGGCCTAGAAACAAAAATGACCAAAAAGCAATAAGAAAGAAGAAAGGATAGATGTTGTTAAAACACCTGTTTTGAGGGCTTTTTAGTTTTTTTTTGTTCATAAGAGCAAAATAGGCAATTTAAATGTGTTTACAATAATCACATTGAATTTTATACTAGTATGAATGTTAAAAAATAAAACACATCGAAAGACATTGAAATTTAAATTTAAGACTTACAAATAGCAAAATTATAAATATTTAACTTCTTATGAAAAACAACAAATTAAATTTTAATTTAAAATGGTGGAAATTTGACAAGTACGAATGGCATGACCATAAAGAACTTGGTCCAATAATTAGACCTGCTCATGGAGCTAAATTTTCTGAGTATAATCCTTGGGAATTAAATGAAAAAAAGAAATCATCTAGTATGTACAATCTTCCATTGTATGGTTCTTTACTCTCTGAAATAGATGCTCAAAAGTATGAAGAGTTATTAATTACAATAAATTCTTATTCAGAGAATAATTTGCAACAAAATGATGAAAATATTGAAACTTTAGCAGATTTACAATCTGAAAAAATTAGACTTGAAGCCCATATTAAAAGACAGATTCTTGTATTTGCAGAGGAATATGGACTGCTAGGAGTATTTTTTAATTACGCAAATAAAATGGTATGTCCAACTTTTTGGCATCCTATTTTCGATTTCAAAAAAACAGATTTTTCAAATAATAAAAAACCAAGTTATTTTAAATCAGAATATTACTTAAAGATAAATAGTTTCGATAATGAAGTTATTTCTTTAGATTTTAACCACTTGGACTACTTTTATTACCAAACTATAGGGCGGCAGTATCACGATATTTTATTTGATTTCTATAATCATAGAAAAATTCCTGAAGAATTATATTTAAAAACTGTAATTCCCTTACATCATATTGATTTTTTTGATGGCGCTGAATGGAAAAGAACCCAAACAAAAGCAAATCTTAATCAAAAGGGTCTAGACTATTTTGAGGGTAAAAATTTTGATGAATTAATAAATTTAGGTGAGCATTTGGGTATTGTTGATGAAAAGTATTTAGAGAAAAGTTCAGAGCCAGGTCTGTATTATAATGTCAAACCACCATCTTTAGAACAACAATGGTATATAGACAACAAAAGACCATATTATGAAATAACTAGCATGGCCCCATTAGAGTTTTTTATACCATTTAAATATCAATCTCATTATTTTAAAAAAAAAGGTGGAACAAATTATATTTTACCTAGTATTTTATATGCCCATGTAAATAACCCTACAAGAACCTGGGATGAGAAAAATGGGACATATAATTATGATAAAAAAGATGAGTATTATTCTGACTATTTTGAGTCTCTGACTGATATAATTATTTTTATTTCAACTTTACAAGAAACAGCAGAATTAGAAAATAAAAAGAAATCTTTAGCGGATGGAACATTTGAAATCATGCCTGAGAATATTACAGGTAACATATCAGACTCAATAGATATAAACTCAAATATCTTTTTAAATAAATTTATTTCAAGAAATTATACAAGAACAGATTACTCTAATATCGAAAATCCAATTACTTTTCGCTCACCATCATTGGCTGGTATGATTTCCGAGATGTTTTTAAGAGATAAACTTGATGGGCAACAATATAGAAAATGTGCTTATGAAAAATGTAATCGATGGAGTATTATGAGAGATAATCAACTTTATTGTAAAAAACCAAGAACATGTGAACAGAAAGCAAATTATTACAAAAGGAAAAATAAAAAATAGTGTAAAAAAAGTGATAACAATTGTGATAACAACCGGAAATTATTTGAAAATATTATTGAATTTAATGATTAATATAAAAAAAAGAATTACTCTGCCAGCGTAGCGCTCTCCCAGCTGAGCTATGGCCCCTACGTCAGCATTATCAAGGATTTTATACAAATTGGTAGTTAGTTCAAATCGTATTTCCTATAAGTTTCCGAGAATAAATACAAAGAAAGTGAACTATTTGATAAGTTAAAATTATGAGACTCGTTCTGATATTTATATTCTCATTAATTTCTATTTCCTCTCATAGCTATCATGAAAAAGATATAATTTATGATGAAGAGGAAATAATCTGTATTGCAACCTATGAGCTAGCCGAAGATTTTTTTTTACAAATGAAAGACCCTAACACTTCTGAAGAAATGAATAAAAGAAAACAAGCTCTATTGGATAAATACGATGAGGGTCACTTTCCTCAGGAGGATATAGAATTTTATACTCTTGAAATTCATTATGCATGGACTGCTAATTTTGATTTTTTACCACCAATTTTAAAAAATTGTCGTGAAAATATCCGTTGATCAATTTGGGTATTACTACATTTTTTCCAACTTATATACGTCATCTACATTATTAAATTTAGCATCAAATTCCTTTGATCTTGGATCTTCAAACAAAGCATAAAATTTTTCCTCATCGGTGACATTTGCTACAATTATCACTTTTCCATCTCTGACAAATCCCATCTCAAATCCATCAGTATATTTCGCAATGTCATCTTTAAAAGAGTCATACAATTTTAAGTAGTCTTCTTTAGTTCCGTTATAAGTAGATACAACACATAAATTCATAATTATTTTCTCCTTTAAACTAATTTACGTATTGTTCAATTTTAGAGATCAATATCTTTTGAATGAATTATTTTTAAATAAACTTTATAATAATTTATAGAGAGGACAGCTATGAAAATTATTACAAATGCAAAAATAACTAAAGGTTATGAACATTGGAAACAAATGTTTGAAGAAAATGAAAATCTGAGACAGGAATATGGTCTTAATGTATTAGCCTATGGACATCCAAAAGATAACAATGATGAAATTTATACTGTTATAGAAGTAGAGTCGATGGATAAAATGCAAGAAATGTTAAAACTTCCTGAAATGATAAAACTTAGAACAGAAGCTGGAGTTGATCTAGATACACAAAAATTTATTTTACTTGAGGGTGGAAACTAAGATTGTGTAAGTAAGAAGTATAAGCTTAGAAATATTAAAAATATTGATACAGATAAGCCTAATTTAAAGGCTTTATCTATAATAGAATATTCCTTTTTACCTACATACCTCTTTTTAATAATGTAAATAGCTGCTGTAAAAATCGAAAAAAACCAAAATGTATTTACCACTAATTCTATGTTCATGTGCTCTTGTATGAATTTCTTTCTAAATATTTTTCACCGTTCTCTGACAAATACCAAAGATATCGCTTTTCATTATTTTGATCGTCTTCCCACATAATTTTATTTGCTAGATTCATTCTTATAAGTTTTGCCCCAGTATCACTCACAATATTGAAATTTAATCCTGTCAAGAATGAAATTTCATCCAAGTCAAAAGCATTAATCACATTTTTTGAAATTAAAGACTTATCATTTATCTGTTTACCTGTTGTTTTTAGTGTGACATGTCTTTTACATATTTTTTCCTGGAGACACTTCATAAATATGTAATCTTGAGTTTCAATATCATCACTATTCATAAGTTTCGATTATTTAAACCAATCGCCATAAACACTAATTAAAACTAGTGAGAAAGTCCCGTACCCTAAAACGATTATAATGAAATATTTAATATATATTCTTTTGGAACTAACATTTTTTGTTAATTTACCAAATTTTTTTTGAGTATAGATAAAAGCTGCCCATAGTAAAATTGCAAAGCCGTATGAGGATAATAATACTTTAATTACCTCTGACATTTAAAAAGACAATGATCCTGACAATAAGTTTTCATTCAAGGTGCCTAAATTTTTAGGGTAGGTTAGTATACCATCAGATATATATTTATCATCAAATTGTGACACACACCAAGATAGCGAAGCTGGTTTGGGCACTAGAGTTTTATTATCTCTAATAGAGTAAAGTAAATTATCTCTAACAGCTAAGTCACCCATATATACTAAATAAGCAACTTTTGTCCGCCTTGTAATAAAGTTACTTTCGCCTTGGTTGAGACTTTTAGGAGGATTGTAGATCACTGGCTTTTTTTTGACATATTCATCTTTGAGTCTCTTTATTAACCAATTTCTCATTATTTTTCTGACCGCATGATAAGCTGCAAATTGTGGTTTAATTAAATATGTGGTTTGGTGCCCAATATTCAAAATTGTATTATTTTCAGAAAACTTGTAAGAGTAGCCGTCTTTATATCTTTGATGAAACTTTGAGAATTCTTTAGCCCAAGTTACTCCCTCAATTACCCTATCTTTAGTTTGAGAGGTGTACTTTTCTCTAGTTGAGGTGTCATGTAAAACTACGTCCCGGAAAAAAGATAAGTAATCTGACTCATTTTTAAATTTTTCCTTATGAATTTGTTTTAATTCTTCCCAAGGTTTGATTTTTATATCTTTCACTTCTATTGAACTTATATTATTTTCAATTTATACACAAACTATTATATAATCTATGTGTAATTTATGATAAAAATAGAAAAATTATCAATAAAATCAACAATTTTTCAATAAAATCGAAAAATTAGAAAAAATTTCAAATTTAAGGTAAATTTAAAAAAAATCATAATTAATTTTTTTAAATCCTTGGTTTCCATTTGAAAGATTTTTATATGATTATTATATATTTTGTTACACTCAATTTTATAAATTATGTGTGTAATTTACAAAATTAAAAAAACACTTCTAATTACTTCTAAATATTTAATTTTGTCAGAGATAGCCCTTAAATTTTATAGGTTTCCAATTTTTGGGAGCAATTTCTAAATCCTCAAATTCAAAAGCTGGAGCAACTGTACAACCAATTAAACTAAATAATCCAGTCGTTTCTAGTGAGAACCATATATTACTTTCGACGCTGTAAATAAATCTATTTTTAGATCCTATCTCATTTATTTCATATTCTTCAGCATTTTTCGATGTATATATTCTCAAAGGACTACCAGTATAAAAGTGTATTGTTTCGTTCTTTTTAATGCGATGCCAATGCGAATATTGCCCTTTTTCTAACAAATAGTATATGTGACTAACATCCTTATTTTTGTATACTTCGACATAATGACCGCCTTCAGGATGAGGTATCATTTTATGACTTTTTATAAGGGATTTAATTGTATCCATTTAAATTAAAAGTACATTTTTATTTCGATCAATCAAAATAGAAACTTATAAAGCAAAAATACTGAATTTATTGATTATTAATTGTTTTTCGTAATCTATTTCATTCTTCATCTAAAAAGGTATATTAGTAGTATTATATGGCAATGGAAAACGCACAAACAATATCTTGTCCGAAGTGTGACTTATCTGTTTCTTCTATTTGTTCTAAGTGTAACAAAGAAGTAGAGGTATCTCGATTAGCTGATGGATGTGTAGTTCAAATCACAAAATGTGTTGAATGCACTAATACACCAGTTATTAAAGATATCTGCGCGGAAAATTAGTCCTCACTTTTAACTGACACTAAACCTTTAATCAGTCTGTTAAGATCCAAAGATTACTATTAGACTAAAAAGTAGTATCGGAGATATAATTAATGAAAATATTAAAAATTTTGGATGATGCAGAATTAATTCTTGTGGATTTAGAAGTAAATTTGGGAAAAGAAATAAGAAACGCCCCAACTTTATGTGTCAGGTATAAAGGTAAAATTATACCTTTAAACACTGCACATGATGGTCGACCTATTCTGATGAGAGAAGAAAACGCCATCCCAAGTGAAAACTAAAATTATATGTTCACTGGTACTCTTTGGGTAGATTTAACTATTTCGCTCATACTTTTAGCTACTTTTTTTATGTGGATAATGAGGGGGGATTAAATAAAATTAACTCCTTAATGGAAATATTAACCAACAAAGAGGAAGTAAGAGAAAAACTCAAAAACAACCCCTTACAAGCTGCCCATTTACTCAGACTCAATGGGTATGGTTCTATTAAATACGAATGTGCCTGTGGTGAAACACATGATGCTAATGGTAAAGATGTAAGTTGTAAAGGATCTGCTAAACCTTTTAAAGCTCTTCTTAAATGTTCAAACAATTTTGTAACGATGATAAAAATTGAGGGTTTTTTTCGAAAAAAAGCTATCTCAGAGTATGGATTTAAAGCAAGTATAATGGATTAAATTATGAGGTTTTTTTTTATATTATTTTTTATTCCAACTTTATCTTTCGGCAAGAGTATAAAATTAGCTTGTCAAGAAACATCTCTTATTGATTACTCAAAAGTACAAATTATTGAATTTAAAAATGAGGATATAAATGAATTTGAATACTCATTTGACCAAAACCTTTTTGTATTAAAGGAGAGATTTCAAGATTTACAATATGAGTACATGGGAGAAGATGACGTAAGCTATCATTTTAGAATTGAAACTGACTTTTCCTTTAACACCCTTATTCTATATAAAAAAATCCTTAGATATGAGAGAAACATATTTTATCCTGATAGTGTAAATTTGAAAAAAACTTATTACGGGGATTGCAATAAATCAGATAGTTTTTTTGCTGCTTTGAAATAGAATACAGAAAAATCCCCTTTTATTAATTTTTTAGGTAATACATTTTCACGAACTAGACTTAAATACTATTTTTTGTATAGTTTTCCTATATGTCCGATGTTTATAGTTTAATGAAATATTTAACGCCCTATGAACTAGATCATATTAAGTTCTTGGCACATAACGACGAGATACCATACCAAATAATAAATTCACAATATAATATTGATAAAAATGATGTAAAAAACTTGATGAGATTTATGTTAAATGACCAAGACTATTTAAAATGGAAAAAAATTTATAATAGAACGCATTGAGGAACTTCCTAAATTTTATTATTCACAATCTTTATTTAATTTTTTAGTCTCATTTCACTGAAATGCTGAGCTAATTTCTTACCAGATAACCAAGCATCTTGCATACTTGGACCCTCACACCAATCCCCAAAAGCATATAGACGCTGATCTATGGACTCAATAAATCTTTTAGAGTTTTGATCTCTTAGACTTCTCTTTGTATAAGAGTATCTCCATCTATGTGACTTCTTAAAAACAGCATCAGCATTTGATTGAAAAGACTTTTTCATTTGATTTACCACATAGTCCTCTAAAACATAATTTTCTATGTTGTAATACTCTTTTGTCCAATCAGCTCTCATATTTACAACCCAGCACTCTTCATTAAAAAATTCGTGTTTAAAATTTTGATTCATTAAGAAACTAATTTCAGGTGTTAAGTGATATCCAAATTGAAACGGAGCTCCCAATCTTTTATTAAATGCAATCATGACTGTCCAAATGGAGTCAAACTCTATTTCAGGAATATCGCTATAATCTATAAATTGATCTAACAATTTTTTTGATTGTTCAAAGGGCATGCTACAAAAAACATAATCATAAGGTCCAAATTTCTCATCTGCTGCGATTAAGAAATATTCATTATTATGGCTTTCAATGTTGGTTATTTGTTTTGAAAAATGCGTAGGGTAGTGCAGTGATTTATGTATCTTTATAGGAATTGATTCATTTCCATCTTTACCAACAATGACCTCTTTATCTTCAATTGGAGAATTTTGTGAGATATTTGAACAAAATTGACCTTTTAAAGTTTTAATAGCATCAATTTTTTTTAAAAATTCATTTAAGCCAATAACACCATGATCTAATTTCAAATAGTGAGCACCATGATCAAAAGCATATTGCTCATGTTTTCTTGTGCTTATTCGTCCACCTGGTCTCCAGGATTTCTCAAAAAATGTAATATCAAGTGCAGGCAAGTGATATGCTAAAGAAAGCGCACTAAGCCCAGTTCCAATGACTGCAATTTTTTTCAATTTTATTACTTTTTTGTGCTTCTAGGTTTAATTTCATCAACATCTTCAATAGGACGAAGTATTGGGACATACCTAAGTCGAAGAATGATGACTGCAATCGCAACTAAGACTATTGCTCCTGCTTCGTAAAGAAGAAGCTCGGGGTTTGAGTCTTTACCTTGAAGTATAATAAGACGAGATAAAGCGGTAATAGCAATAAATAACGGATATGTCATTCTAACACGATTGGAAACATAGTAGACTCGAACCATCCCAATAACTTCAACATAGATAAATAAGAGAAGTAGATCAGCTAACTCTACATACTGAACTTCTATCATTCTCATTATCTCAAACATAATGGCTGTAATAGTAGCTACTAATATTATTGCAATAACTGCTTTTTCAATAAAACCTACGAGATTTTCAACATCAGTCTTCATTACCATTCAACCATATCAATTTGTTTTGATTTTAGAAAGGTATTTGTCTTAGAAAAAGGCTTACTCCCAAAAAAACCGCGGTGAGCCGATAATGGGGAAGGGTGCGGTGCTGATAAAATAAGATGTTTATTCGAATCAATTATCTCTTTCTTTGATTGAGCAAACGAACCCCATAATATGAAAACAATATTTTCTAATTCATTACTAATAACTGAGATAACTTTGTCTGTAAAAATATCCCAACCAAACTTTTGATGTGAGAGGGGTTTTGATTTTTCTACTGTAAGAGTTGTGTTTAAAAGAAATACTCCCTGCTTAGCCCACTTATCTAAATTACCATTGTTGTAATTCACCTCTTTTTTTAAGTCATTTTGAAGTTCTTTATAAATATTCAACAGTGAGGGCGGTGGTTTTATATTTTCTGGTACAGAAAAACTGAGCCCATGAGCTTGGCCAGGTCCATGGTAGGGATCTTGACCTAATATCACTACCTTCACCTTGTCTAAAGGAGTTAAATTAAATGCATTAAAAATTTGTTTTCCTGGAGGATAAAAAATAATTTTATTTTTTTTTAATTCTAAAAGTTTGTCTTTGAGTTTAATCATATAATCTTGATTAAATTCCTCTTTTAAATGTTCAAGCCAAGTATCAGGAAGTTGAATGGTAGATTTTTCCATTCAGATTTTAGTTAATTTAAAGTTGCGTCTTTACTTCTGCCGTATTTTTCAAGCTTGTAAATAATCTTTTCTTTAAGTTCATGATTTTCTTCTAAAGCCATGACTAAGGCTTGTGTATAGAAAAAACATGCTGCTTCAATATCAGCCTTATCTTCGAAGTAATTTGCTGCTTCATAGTAGAGAGAACATACTTTATCCATTTGCTTTTTTTGAAAAGCATCAGCAATATCGCTATCTAATTGAAAAGTGTCTTTCATAAGTATTCTGAAACTAGCACATTTCATTAAAACACCAAGACTAAAATAATTTTCTAGAAATTATCCTTTGCAGAGCGCATTTTAGCAAATACCTCTGTTGCATCTTGCGTATCAAAAAATTTCATAAATTGATCTGTGTCACATCTCAAAAATGGATTACATAGCAATTGGTCTGAGAGAGTTGTTGGAATTGTTGGTCGATGCTCTTTTTCTTGATGTGAGGCCCATTTATAATATTCATTAAGCTTTTCATTATCAGGGTCTATGTTTAGGGCGAATTTTAAATTAGCCATCGTATATTCATGCCCACAATATACTTTTGTATCTTCAGGTAATTGTTTTAACTTAGACAAACTGTTCCAAAAAACTTCAGGATTTCCCTCAAACATTCTTCCACATCCAATGCTAAATAGAGTATCCCCAGAAAATAAAATATTATGTTTTAGCATAAAATAATTTATGTGTTGAAGCGTATGCCCAGGAGTATGTATGACTTTATATTCATTTCCATGTATCTCAAAAATATCCTGATCTTCAACTTCTTTATCTGGTTTTGGTATTTTGGAGTCATTTTTGTACCCTATGACTAAAGATTTAAATCTTGATTTAATTTCATCAACAGCATTAATGTGATCATCGTGATGATGTGTAATGATTATGTGAGAAGCACTGCAATCATTTAGCTCAAGTATCTTCAAACACATATCTAGATCTGAGGGATCAACTAGCACTCCTTTTGTTTCATGAGGATTTTTAATTAGATATCCATAGTTATCATCTAATTGAGGAAACAAATACACATTAGGTTTTTGCATAAGAAATAGAATGTTATGTAAATCTCGTTAAAATACAACTATGGATATCAACGCATCCGATATTTATAGTTTTTATAATTCAAGACTAGGCACTATTGTTAAACGTAACATACGTCATCAATTAAACACCCATTTAAATTCTGTAAACGATAGTGTTATTTGTGGATATGGTTATACAAACCCTTTTCTTTCTTTTCTTAGTAAGCAAAATAAAAATTTACAAATATCCTCTATGCAACCAGAATTTTTAGATGGTAATGTTAAAGAGAAATACGATTTCGAACACCAAATAATACATGAATATTTCTTACCTTTGGATCCAAGTTCAGTTGATGTGGTAATATCTACTCATTTACTTGAGTTCGTTGATAAGCCCCAGAGTAGTATTGAAGAAATATGGAGAATACTTAAGCCAAACGGTTTATTTTTATCAATTATTCCCAGAAGGTCAGGTATATGGACTCGGTATGATAACAATCCTTTTGGGTTTGGTCGATCATACTCAAACAAGCAATTTAAATCACTAATACAAGACTTTTTGGTTCTTGATTATAGAAAAACATTTTTGCACTTTCCTCCATGGAGTCATTATTTAAATTACAAAACACATCGAACAATTGAAAAAATAGGTAAATTATTTTTTCCTTATATGGGAGGACTAATGATTTGCGTATGTAAAAAGATTGTTTACGCAAAGAGTTCAAAAAAACAAAAAAAAATACCTATTAAAAATTTTGTGCCAACTTAATATTAATTTATATTGAGATTTTAAAATATAGGATAAATTATTGTTAGATATTAGTTATTACTTAATAGTTTCTTTTTCTATTCTTTTATTTGCAATTTCAAAATCAGGTTTTTCTGGGGGTGGATTGGCTTTAATTTCAGTAACCCTATTATCCATAACTTATGGTCCTTTAACTGCAATAGCTATATTAATGCCAATGTTAATTGTATGTGATGTAATTGCTTTGTTTTTAAATAGAAAACATTTTGAATATAAAATTTTATGGTCAATTGCACCATATTCTTTATTGGGGGTTATTATTGGAACAATCTTGTTTAAATTTATCAATTTATCAATGATAAGTATTTTTATTGGATCAATTTCCTTACTATATGTTTTGCTTAATTACTTAATCGCAGACAAAAGAAATTTAAAAAAAATACCCTTTTATGGAAGTAAATCTTTTTGGGGAGCACTAGCGGGGTTTACTAGTTTTGTACTCCACTCTGGAGGATTGCCATTAAATATATATTTTATGTCAATTTATAATAAAAAAGTGCAGTTTGTTGCAGGCGTAGTTTTTTCTATTGCTTTAATAAATTTATTTAAATTAATCCCGTATTTCTATTTGGAAATATTAAACTTTGAGAAGTTATATAGTTATTTAATTTTTTCACCAATTGCAATAATAGGAGTAATTTTGGGACACTGGATGAATAGTAAACTTTCAGACAATTCTTTTTTTACCATTATTAATATTTTTGTAGTGATAGGTTCGCTTCGATTAATTTATTTGGGTTTAGTTGGTTAATAATATCTTTTCTAAAATATTGATTAATTCAAATTCATTTTTAAATTCATTCATTTGTTTATTATCTATCAATAATTTGTATTTACCTTCTTTTTCCTCAAGACATATAGGCAGTTCATCTTTGTAATTTAGAAGATTAAATTCTTCCAATTCTTCTGAATGTAAAAACTTAAAATTATGTGGTGAGCTCTCTATAAATTTCTTCCACGACTCGCGCATTTTCAGGTCGTGAGTAATTTTACATAAATTGCAATCATAGGTGCTGGGGGAGGCATATTTATGGACTGTATCAAGAATATAGTTCCATTTACCACCTTTTGCGTTATAGACAAAAATTATATTTTTATTGTTCATTAGTAATATGGAAGAGAACTTCTTTACAAAATAAATTTGAAGGAATTTTACCGTTTTCAAATTTCTTTTGAGAAAGGACATCAAAAGTTGAAATTATTTTTAGATCTAAATCTGTTGCTAATTTTTTAAAATCTTTGATGCTACATGGGTGAATATAATCAGTATTATACCAGTGATCACTATTTGCTTTTCTTA
This sequence comes from uncultured Alphaproteobacteria bacterium, assembly GCA_902617465.1. Classification (GTDB taxonomy): domain Bacteria; phylum Pseudomonadota; class Alphaproteobacteria; order HIMB59; family HIMB59; genus HIMB59. Next base: position 31,231 of record CACMWO010000002.1, read on the forward strand.
AAAGTGAGTCAAAACTTCCTGTTAAAAGAAAATTTGAAATTTTACTCAGACGTGCTGAATTATTAAAGCTCACAATGATATTTTTACTTACTTTTTTGAGGGTGTTTAATAATTGGTCTGGTTCTTGAACTGCCTGAATTGTCTGAGTCAAAAGACAATAATCGAATTGATTAAATGGAAAATCTTCAACTATTAAATTTATATCACCGTGTATTACATCTAATCCTTTTTCCAAACATTTGATTACTTTTTCTTGACTCAATTCCACACCTTGAGCACTTATTCCTTTATTTTCTAAGTAAGTGATTAGCTCTCCATCAGAACAACCAATATCCAACACCTTTGAGTTTTCTGGAATTAAATTTAAAATGATCTCATAGTCTTTTCTCATTTTATTCCCTTTAAAAATCCCTGAGCAACTTTAAAAAATTGTGGCTCATCTAATAAAAAACTATCGTGACCTCTATCTGATACGACTTCAGCAAAACTAACATTGGACCCAATAGAATTTAATAAAGATACTATCTCTCTTGACTCTTTTGTTGGAAATAGCCAATCACTGGTAAATGATAAAACTAGAAATCGGATCGAATTATCAATTATAGTTTTTTTATTTGCAATAATTTCATCTTTCACATCAAAATAATCCATTGCTCGAGTCATATATAGATAGCTATTAGCATCAAATCGATCAACAAAAGATCTACCTTGATATCGAAGATAACTTTCGACCTGAAAGTCTATTCCAAAGCCAAAAGATAAATCATTTTTTTCTTGTAAATTTCGACCAAATTTATTTTGAAAAGCTCTCTCAGATAAGTAAGTAATATGAGCTATCATTCTTGCAACAGAAAGACCATTCTCAGGTTTTTCATTACTCTCCAAATATCTTCCATTTTGCCAATTAGGATCCAACATAATGGATTGCCTTCCTGCCTCGTCAAATGCAATATTTTGGGCAGAGTGTTTCAATGAACCTGCTATACTCATAATAGACCTTACACTCTCCGGATAAGTAGCAGCCCATTGTAGAACTTGCATTGCACCCATTGAACCACCTGCTACAGAAAGTAATTTGGATATTCCAAGCTCATCAACAAGTATTTTTTGTACTCTCACCATATCTCTAATCGTTATGGTAGGAAAATCTAAACCATATATTTTTGAGGTATCAGGATTAGTATCATTAGGACCTGTCGTTCCAACACAGCCCCCAAGAACATTCGAGCAGATAACAAAGTATTTATTCGTATCAATAGGCTTATCGGGTCCAATCATTAATTCCCACCAACCATTTTTTTTAGTTATAGGATTTTCCTCTGCAGGGAATTGATCACCAGTTAATGCATGACAAACCAAAATTGCATTATTTTTTTGAGCATTAAGACTTCCATATGTTTGATAAGCGATTTGAAAATTCTTAATTTTTTTACCAGAGTCCAATTGTAGCTCTTCTTGGCATTTCAGTAAGAAACCTGGATATTCAGTATTTGCAATTATTTCTCTCATTTTTAAACCTGTTCGAAAGATAACTGCGGGAGATACGCTTTAGCTGTTTTACACCCGCAAGCTGCTATCAAATCGGTGAAACTGGAATTTAAGGCTTTTTGGGTTAATTTTCAATATAAAATGATGATATTTTCTTTATATAGTTTATTTATTATCAAAAAATTATGAAAAATAGCCAACCAAAAAATACCTACAAGGGTGGAGCAGAAGTATTTAAAGGGTATGTAAGGCTTTCATCAAATGAGAACAACTATGGCCCAGCTAAATCAGTAAAGTCATTAATAAAAAAAAATATTAAATTTTCAAATATCTATCCTGAGCTTGATGGAGAGAGTTTAATTAATCAAATTGCTAAAACTTATAAAATAAATAATAAACAAATTATATTAGGCGCAGGCTCAGATGAAGTTCTCCAAATGATATATGCTACTTTTTCAAAACCCAATGATGAAGTCGTTTTTACTAAATATGCTTTTGCTATGTATTCAATCTATGCAAAACACTTTAGATGCAAAGTAAAAAAATATGATGATAAAGAGTTTCAATTTAAATTAGAAAATTTAAGTAAAATTATCAGCTCAAAAACAAAAATTGTTTTTTTAGCTAACCCCAATAATCCTACAGGGTCTATTTTTTACAAAAATGAATTAATTAAATTTTTAAATAAAATAAGTAAAAAAACAATTGTTGTATTAGACTCAGCATACTGTGAATACATTAGAGATAAAAAATATGATGATGGAATGCAATTAGTTAAAAAATATTCTAATTTGATTATAACAAGGTCTTTTTCAAAAATATTTGCTCTAGGTGGCTTAAGAGTAGGTTGGGGATATGCTAATTCAAAGCTTATTTCTCATCTCTATCAATATAAAAAGCCTTTTAATGTATCTAGATTATCATGTATTGCAGCTCAAGAGTCTTTGAAAAATAAAAAATGGATTAATGACTCTGTAAAAAATAATTTTGTAAACAAATCTCTTACTTGCAGAGGCTTAAATAACAAATTATTTGAAACCATTGATACTCAGGCCAATTTTATCCTTTTAAAGTTTAAAAGTTCATCAATAACGCAAAAATTTGTTGATTTTTTACACTCCAATAAAATTACAGTCAGATCATTGTCATCATATGGATTACATAATTTTGTTAGGATGACCATTGGAACAAAAAGTGACATGAAAAAGGCAGTAAAAACAGCGAATAAATTTAATGTTTAAAAATATTCTCATAATTGGTTTTGGAATGATTGGATCATCAATAGCAAGATCAGTAATTAAAAAATACAAAAATGTTAATATTTTTGCCTTTGATAAATCCAATAACCTTAAAATAAGAATTAAAAAATCAAAATTAAACAATGTAATAGTTTTGAAATCACTTCTAGAAATCAACAAATTAAACATTGATCTCATAATTATTTGTGTACCTATGCTCCAGTATCAATCTATATTCAAAAAACTTAGCAACATTAATTTAGATAAAACAATTGTTACAGATGTGGGCTCAACAAAACTAAACATAGAAAAATTATATAATCAAAAAAAGTATAAATTTAATTTTATTCCCTCACATCCAATAGCGGGTATTGAAAAAGCTGGACTGGAACATGGATTTGATGGACTATTTACAAATAGATATAATATTATTTGTCCTTTAAAAAAATCTTCCAAGACAAATATCAATAAAATTGTTAGGTTTTGGAAGTCACTAAATATGAAAATTGAAATTATGTCTGCAAAAGAGCATGATAATGTGCTTAGTTTGACTTCACATTTGCCTCATTTAATTTCCTATTCATTAGTTTTGACCGCAATGAAAAAAGAATCTTCACTAAATTCAAAGCTTGTAAAATTTTCTGCTGGTGGATTTAGAGACTTTACTAGAGTAGCAGGAAGTGATCCAGAAATGTGGAGGGATATATTTTTAGCAAATAATTCCCAAATTCTAAAATTAACTAATAATTTCATAAGTGAATTAAAAAAATTTTCTAAAACCCTCAATCAGGGAAATTCTAAGAATTTATTAACAAAATTAAAGAAGACCAAAAGTGTAAGAGATAGAATTGTTAAAGCAAGACAGGCAGGAAAATTTATTCCTAATGATTAAGGCTATTTATCTCAATTTTGAGTTTATTTAAAAATTCTTGCTTGCTCAACCCAGGAGGTATCGGCTGTTTAAACTCTACTGTTATGGAGCCTTTATGAATCTGATTATTTTTAGGCCAAAATTTTCCAGAATTTAAAGCAATAGGTACAACTGGCTTGTTCAAAGACTTGTACATAGAATAAATTCCAGATTTTAATTCAGGTTGATCTTTAAAGGTTGTTCTGGTTCCCTCGGGAAAAATTATTACAGGTCTATGATCTAAATATTCAGCTGTTTGCTGATTTACATAACGAAGACTATGGATTCCTTGTTTTCTATCAATAGCAATCATTCCCAATTTTTTAAGGTAGGTCCCAAATAGTGGAATATTCAATAATTCTTTTTTTAAAATATATGCAGGATTATAAAAGAGTTCATTAAAGTATATTGTTTCAAACATTGACTGATGTTTACTCGCATAGAGATAACCCTTTTTGTGAGCAATATCAGAATTAATCACTTCTATATTAATTCCAAACAGTTTTAAAATTACTGCCATGTTCCTTGTAAAGAAAAGCACAAAAAATCTAAATTTTGTATATTTGAAGGGAAGGCCTAACAAAGAAATAATTAATACAATAGCTGTTGTAAAATAAAATGTTATTAAAAAACTAAATTTCATATTTTTTTATAAAAACTAATTTTGAGACAATTAACTTAATGTACTCCTCTACCAATTTTTCAAAAGGAATAACTATATCACTATTGCTTACAGAATAAGGAGTTACTTTCAAACCTGATAGTTGATTAAATAAAAATTCTGCACGTTGCATATGTAAATCTGAAGTAATTAATAAAATTGATTTTATTTTTTTTTCTAAGGCCCAATATCTTGTTTCTAACGCATTTTCATATGTATTTTTTGATAAATATCCAACCTCAATACAACATTCAACAATGTTTTGATCAAAGTTAAGAATATTCACTAATACAACTTCTGAATTAAAGGTATTATCAACACCAGAAATAAACAACTTATTTTGATTAGATTTTTCAATTTGTTTATAACCCTCAATAATTCTTTCTCCTTTCCCTCCTGTTAATACAACAATCGCATCAACATTAAAGTTACTTACAGGATCATGAGATAAATTATTTTTAAATTTAATTAAACCAAGAGTTAAAAATAATAAAATTAAGGCGATTATAATATTTACACGCTTTAAAAATATTATCATTACATGATCTCATTTTTACATAGATCTTCTAAGGTATCACGAGATCGGATTACACGATACTCATCTTTGTTGAATAATACCTCTAGAGGTCGAGGTCGACTATTATAAGTTGAGGACATAGAGGATCCATAAGCACCGACATTCATAAATATTAAATTATCTCCAACTTTTATCTTAGGTAGTTCAATATCTTTTACAAAATAATCAGTAGACTCACAAATTCCACCTGCGATATCATAAATTTCAACATCTTTTGAATTGTTTGAAACTTTTATTGGAGGCTTTATGTCATACAAAGCTGGACGAATGTATTCAGAAAATGAACAGTCAATAATAGCAATTTTCTTATTGCCACTTTTTTTTATATATAAAACTTTACTGATAAGTTCACAGCTATCAGCTACTATAAATCTTCCAGGTTCAAAAATAATATTATAATTTTTTCCGCTAAGTAATTTGTTACAATTATTTTTCCAACTATCAAAATTGATTTCTTTATCTGAGTGATCAAGAACAGCAAATCCTCCACCAAAATCTAAAGTATCAATATTTATATTATTTTTAAGATTTTGCTCATCTGCAATTTTGATTAGATTTTCATATGAACCAAGTAACTTCTGATAATCAGTTATTTGACTTCCTATATGAACAGAAAGTGTTTTTAAGTTTACCCCATCTAAATTAGAGATTGTATCGAAGTCAATTTGATCAATTGAAATACCAAATTTACCTCCTGATAAACCAGTCGTAATCTTATCCATGGTCGACCCATCAATATCGGGGTTTATTCTGATACCAATATTTGTTTTTAGCCCCTTACTTAAAGAGTAATCATTAATGAATTCAACTTCCTCAATATTTTCAACATTTATAGAGTGAATTTTCTGCGTGATAGCGTACTTTAAATCAAAATCAGTTTTTCCTGGCCCATCAAATATAATATCCTCAGGTTCAAATCCGGCTTTCAATGATTTAAATAGTTCACCAGCAGAGACAACTTCAGCACCAAAACCACAACGATGAATAAGGTTTAAAATTGCAAGGTTAGGATTAGCTTTGACGGCAAAATTAAATTTTCTAGGAAAGTCTAATTCTAAATTATTTAGAAAATTTATCTTATTTTTAATTTTATCCTCATCATAAAGATAAAAAGGACTAGAAAACTCTTTTAATATTTTATCCAGCATTATTCGCTCTCAGGGTAATCATAGTCATCATTAGGGGGAAATGGATATTGAGATTTATCTATGACACCCTCTGGTAATTTATTAGGTTTTTGGTTTCCACAGCCAATGATAAATATGGGCAATAATATTATTAATAAAAACTTGATCATCTTATTCTAAGAAATTTAATATATTTTTTAATCACTTTAGAAACCTCTTTTGGATTAGAGCTCATGGGTGTTTTTTTTCTTGATAGACTGTTATTTATATCAACATATTTATAAATATTTTTATCAATTGATTTTTGAAATTTTTGGTATTCATCAATTTTTATTTGTGAGAGATTTTTATTATTTTTCTGCGCATAATTTACTATATCAGCAATAATTTTATAAGAGTCTCTAAAAGGTATTTTCTTTTCTATAACTAGATAGTCTGCTAAATCTGTAGCTGTAGCAAAATAATTATTGCATAAATCTCTTCCAATAGATTTTTCAAAATAAGATTTTTTTATAACTTCTTCCATAATTTTAATACAGCTTATTAACTCATCATAACAATCAAATATTATCCTTTTATCCTCCTGAAAATCTTTAAAATAAGTTAAAGGAAGGTTTGAAACAATATTTGAGAGTTCTATTGACTTAATTCTAATGCTATTCGTTTTTGATCTTATAAGTTCTAATGAGTCGGGATTTCTTTTTTGAGGCATTATGGAACTACCTGTAGAATATTCACTACTTATATTAAATAACTTCATGAAATTACTTGACCATAAAATTAGCTCAGATGATAATTTACTTAAATGCGTCGCAGTTAAAGAACTAGCATGTAGAAAATACATGCAAAAATCACGATCACTGACACCATCCATAGAATTATTTTTAGATTTTGAAAAATGTAAACTTTTATTTAGTAAACCTATATCTAAGTTATAATTACTACCTGCTAAAGCAGCACTGCCTAATACATTTTCATCGCTGTTATTTATACAAAAATCAAAATAATTTAAGTCTCTTTTAAACATCTCTAAATATGCAATTAAGTGATGAGCCAAAGATACAGGTTGTGCCACTTGCAAATGAGTAAATCCAGGAATAATAGTTTTTTCATTTCCACGAGCTTGATTTAAAATAGACTTCATTAAATTCTTGATTTCTTCTTGTAAATTTTTGGAGGCTTTAATTGTCCATAATCTAGTATCAGTTGCTACCTGATCATTACGAGACCTTCCAGTATGTATCTTATTAGCTACATTACCTATTTTTTTATTGAGGAAAGACTCTACATTCATGTGAATATCCTCATTTTTTTTTGAAAATTTTAGTCTACCTTTTTTATGATCACTCAATATTGAATTTAATCCTTTTTGAATAGTAAGAGCTTCTTTTTTTGAAATAACTTTTAGTTTTACTAAAGCTTTTACATGTGCACTTGTAACAGCAATATCCTCTTCAATTAATCTTTTATCAATATTAATTGAGCTATTAAAATCATCCATTAAACTGGAAGTGCTTTTATTAATTGTGGTTGATAGTATTTTACTTTTCTTATTCATGATTTTAGTAATTAAATTATCTTGATAAATATATTATCGCAGCGAATACTAAAACAGCAATACCTTGAAACAATACTCTCATTCGCATAAGTTTGTTACTGTGTTTTTTATTAAAACTTCCATTTTTAGCCATAGCTATTACACCAATTACAACCATGAGAAGAGCTAAAATCATGGATACAACTAAAACAAAAGGCAATACAGTAGATGAAAACATGGTAAATAGTTATCAAATTATCTATAAATGTCTAATTATTAAATTTAAGAAGAATTGATGAAGAAAATTGTATTATTTTTGCATGGTTATGGGTCTAATGGAAATGACCTAATTTCCTTAAAAGATTATATATCTTTGGAAAAAGAAGAAACTGAGTTTATATCTCCTAATGCCCCGGAGCCCTGTGAATTCAATTATTTTGGGTATCAGTGGTTTCCATTAAAAGAAAGATCAATTGAAGAATTAAAAGAAGGCCTAAAAACAGCCTTCTTTCATCTTGAAAAAATAATTGAAAAAATAATTTATGAACACTCAGTTGATGAAACTCAGATTTCTATCATTGGTTTTTCTCAGGGGTCTATGTTGGCGACATATTATGCTCTACAAAAAAATTTAAATTTTCACAGTATCATTTCATTATCAGGATCATTACCAAAAGAAATTTTAAATGATTTAAAAATATCTGAAATCAAATCTAGTTTTTTAATTTTTCATGGAAAAATGGATGATGTCGTACCATTTAATAGGGCAGTTGAGACAAATTCGTTTTTGGAATCAAAAAAATTTTCTAGTAAACTGGTTTTAGATGATAACTGTGCACATTCAATTAGCCCAATTGCTTTGGATGAGATTAACAAGCTGTATGAACACTGGAATTAATAAACTATTAAACATACTCTTTTTTGGATATGTTAATATTAAATCATGATTAACTCGAATCATTGTCCATCTTTAGTATTAAATGCAGACTACCGGCCTCTTAGTTATTTCCCCTTATCCATATGGAGTTGGAAAGATACGGTAAAAGCAGTTTTTCTTGATAGAGTTAATATTGTTGAAGAATATGATCAAAAGGTTTCATCCCCATCTTTTGAAATAAAACTCCCTAGCATTATCGCACTCAAAGATTACATACCACATAGTCATAAACCTGCATTTACAAGATTTAATGTTTTTTTGAGAGATGATTTCACATGTCAATATTGCAATGATAAATTTTCAACAAAAGAATTAACTTTTGATCATTTGATACCTCGTTCAAAAGGTGGACTGACAAATTGGGAGAACGTTGTGACTGCATGTTCAAAATGTAATTGGACCAAAGGAAGTAGGGATTTAAGTCAAGTTGGTTTTAAATTGCTTAGAAAACCTAAAGAACCCTCTCAATATTCTTTAAGATTAAAAAGTAAAAATTTCCCTTCTGATTATCTTCATTCAAGTTGGAGAGATTATTTATATTGGGATAGTGTCTTAGAGAAGGATTAATATTTTTTAGTTATTTTTATTGCAGTATAGCATAGCTGTTTTATTGTTTTAGACAAAAGAACATACCCAGTTGTCATTTCTGCCTGGTGTTCGACGCCTGTATCATGATGTTCTAGCTCATCTTCTCTAAACTTTTTTACAGTCTTCAATAAATCTGGTTTTAATTTTCTTTTTGATAGTTCCTTGGCTTGTTCCTCATAGTGTTGACCAATAACCTCCTCAACAGCAACGGTGCATGCCATTGCAGCTTTTTTCCCCATTAATGCAGTACCTAATCCAAGGGCATAACCTGCTAAATTCCAAAATGGAAATAAAGCGGTTGGTTTTACATTCTCTTTTACTATGTATTCATCAAAAGTTGATTTATGAATTTCCTCTTGGTCAGCCATCTCCTTAATTTCTTTACCAAATTCTGTGTTTTCTTTAAAAATAGCTAATTGTCCACGATATATTTGTGTTGCTCCATGCTCACCTGCGTGATCAACTCTGATAATTTCTTCAATTAATTTTTTATCTTCGCCGCTTAGTGATTTATTTTTCTTTTTTGTAGGCATTGAAAATAATTAATAACAGAAAAGTCATTGAAAACAAGAAGTTATAAACTGATAATGGAATACCAAAGTAAGGTAAGTTGGCATCAGAGCATGTGGTAATTAATGTATTAGACATTAATTCTTCTTTTAATTTTGTAATATCATTTGGAAGCGTGGCAGCTTCACATCCGTTGTACTCAATTATCCCAAATGTTGTCAGAGAATGATAACCGGAAATTAGTAATTCAACAAGAAGCAAGATAGTTAGCAATATATAAATTAAATTGAAATATCTCTTCATTAAAAAATAAAATACACCCAATACCAAAATTAAATAATATGGAACTCGTTGATATACACACAATTTACATGGGCTATAACCATATGCATATTGTAATATTAAAGCAAAAGACATAGCTACCAGCGAAAACAAAAAAACAAGAAATAAAATATTAGTTTGTTTAATCATGATAAAAAAATAAATAAATAAAAAAGACTATTCCAAGAGGTATAATTATAAAAATTAATAGTTTATTTCTTTGTAAAATTTCCATACCTAATTCCCCAAATTGTTTAATGATAAAAGCAACAATAAAAAACCTCAACCCCCTAGATAACAATGAAAGGAGTATAAAATAGATAAAATTAAATTGAGCATATCCACTTGTTAAAGCTATAACTTTGTAAGGTATAGGTGTAAAACCACCCAAAAAAACTGCAAAAATACCCCAATCATTATAAAAATTCATAAATGCACCCTGTTTGCTTATATCAAAATAAGATTGGGCAACATCAAAAATGAAATAACCTATGATATATCCAAAAGCGCCACCAATGACTGAAAATATTGTACAATTGAGAGCAGTCACTAAAAACTTTTTAGGGTTAAAATAAACTATTGGTATTAAAATTAAATCTGGAGGAATTGGAAAAAAAATACTTTCTATAAAAGCAACTAAAGATAAAAAATATTGTGAATATTTTGATTTAGATTTTTTTTCAACATATATATGTAAATTCTTCCAAATCATATCGATTAATTAATATTTAGTATTTAACCTATAAGGTAATACCAGAGATAAGCAATTATAATAGCTGGGATCGCACTGTAGAGTGTTGCAACTATTGCTGCCTTTGCAGATATAGCTATCGCAGGGAAAAGTGCATCACCGTCGTTAGATATAGAGTTTCCTATTTGTGCGGACATAGGAATTTGACCACTAACATACATGGATGTGATCATAATTTGAGGACCACAGCCAGGAATAAAACCAATTAGTATAGCCATAAGAGGAATAAATGGACCAAATAGGATTAATGACTCAAATATTAAACCATTAGTTGATAGATCTATTAATTCGTAGACAACAAATGAAATAATGACCCAAACAGTAACAAAGCAAGTTGTGTCTGCAACTTTTCTATAGGAGTTTTCGTGTATTGAAGCCATTTGAATATCTGTTAATGGATTCAAAACCCACAACAAGACACAGTATATCGCCAAAATAAATGCCATTACTTCGACCACATTAATCCCAATAAAATTAAAGTTTAGTTCAATGTTAAAAGCATTTAAAATTCCCAAAATAAATCCAGGAGCTAAAAATAAAAACCAAATAAAATAGAACTTATTTGAAATTTTGTTTTTAGGTAAAAGGTTCGTATTTATATTCTTATTAATTTTATTTTGTAAAAAATTTTTTGTAAAAGGTTGAGCAATATATCCAGATATTATGCCAACTATAAAAGTTACTGGTAGAATGATTAAAGCAGCCTGAGGTTTTGTTGCAATGAGAAGAAAAGCTGCATCACCCATAGTACTAATAAGTGCTGCGAGCACACCTCCAAAAGAAACTACTTTTCTAGTGAATAAGCTCATTACCATTATTGCTCCACCACAACCAGGTATAACTCCTAACATAGAGCAAATGGGAATTTCAAATTTCCTATTTTGTAAAATTAATTTTTGTAAATTAAAATTTCTCTTTTCAAGAATAACAAACAGAAGAAGTGTCACTCCAACAAAGCTAGATACAGCTATGTAGGCGTCACTCGATGATGAAATTAAAATACTTCTAGTCTGTTCAGAAAATAAAAGAAGGAGAATACATATAAAGAGGAAAATTTTTGAAAATCTTAAATATTGAAATTTTCTACTTAATTCTAATACTAATTCTGTCATATTTTTAGCCTAGGCTAAACAATATAGATATAACTAAATATTAGTCAAACAATTCTTTACTTTTAATTGTTAACAAAATAGATTGAATCAGCTATGAAAAACACTAGATCTAGTGAGCCATATCAATTTTCAAATATCAGAAGTCAAAATAAGAATGAAATACTAGAGGATTATGTTGAGGCTATTCAAGAAATTCTAAAAAATAAGGGTGATGTTAAAAATGCTGATTTAGCTCAACATTTTGGTGTGTCACAAGCTACTGTTAATAAAAATTTGAAGCGTTTAATAAGTTTTAATTTAGCAAAATCTGAACCATACCGTTCGATTTTTTTGACAGAAAAGGGAGAAAAATTAGCCACGCAGTCAAAACAAAAGCATGAAATTGTTTATAATTTCTTAATAAAGTTAGGTGTCTCCAGAAAGACTGCAGAAAATGACAGTGAAGGTATTGAGCATCACGTTAGTGATGAAACATTAAAGTTAATGAAAAAATTTAAATAATTATTTTTTAGTCTTCGACAGCATTCTTTTTTCTAGCACGTTATCGAACAAATAAATTACGATAGATAGAAAACAAATAATTGTTAAAGCATGCAAACTTCCATACTCAAACATTTCATTAGATGAATATTCGTATAGGCTAGTAGCAAGTGTATCAAAATTAAAAGGTCTAAGTAGTAAAGTAATAGGTAACTCTTTTACAGTATCGACAAATACTAAAAAAAATCCTGCTAATATACTTAACTTCACCTGAGGTAAAATTATTCGAAAATATGTTGTTGACGATCTTCTTCCAATTAATCTTGAGGCATCATCAATTGATTTTCCAATTTTTTCCAACCCTGAGTCTAAAGAATTATTTGATAGAGCAATTAATCTAATTATCAGAGCTAAGGACAAGCCCAATAAAGTGGTAGACAAAGATAATGTTGTTAATCGATCAAAATAAAATAAAAAGAAAAGTACTCCTAAAGCTATTACTACACCTGGTATTGCATACCCAATATTTATTATTTTTTTGTAATATATAATGTGATTTTTATTAGTGAATCTTGAGTAAAAACTAATAAATACTGAGATTACAGCACATCCAATTCCAGCAATAACTCCAAGCACGATTGAATTATATAGTGAGGTAAAATAGTTATTAAAATCAATAAAATTTAAATTATTTAAAAATGTATAAATTACAAAAATAAGAGGCAGAATAAAGCCAAACAAAATAGGTAAGACTCCTAAGATTAATGCAATTATTCCAATGAACTTTCCTAATTTATATTTTGACCACTGAATATTTTCATAAGTATTATTATTGAATTTCCTTTTACCCCTTAATTTTTGCTCAAAAAAATATAACAAACCCATTACTAAAATAATAAATAAGGCCAATAGAAAAGCTAAAGGTAAGTCATTTAATATCGCTATATAATGAAAAACTCCAACCGAAAGTGTTTGTAAACCAAAAAAATCTGCAACACCAAAATCATTGACTGTTTCCATCAAAACTAATGCTAGTCCCGCAGCTATTCCAGGTAGGGCCATGGGTAAACCAATTTTAAAAAAACATTGATAGGGATTTTTACCAAGAGTTTTTGCAGCCTCTATATATCTTGCTGAGAAATTTATGATTGCAATCCTAGTTAGGATATAAACATATGGAAAAAAAGATAATGAAATTATTAGCGAAGCCACAATACTATTTCTTATAGAGAAACCATTATAAAACAAAAATTTGAGAGTTATAAAACCACCTGGCTCCAAAATTTCGGCATAAGTATATGCTGAAATATAGGCTGGAACTGCTAAGGGCAGTATTGCAAATATTTGTAAAAATTTTCGTCCCCAAAATTCGGTCATTGTATTTATCCATGCCAATGGCACACTGATGATTGTTGTAAAAATACTTACCATTACTATGAGTTTAGTAGACCCAATTAAATATCTATTAATGTAGAGCTCATTGGTTAAAAAAATTGCACTCAAACCATTTGTTATAACCAAGGCTATAGGGGTAAGTAGTAAGAAGCTAATTAATAAAAAGAAAAATAATTTAAATATATTTTCTATCATATGATTATGTAAAAAACACAGCCTAGTAACAATAGTGCCATTAATCTATTAAAATAAATAATTTTTCTTTTATCATTAAGATATTTTCTAAATGAGTGCCCAATAGCAGCCCAAACTACAGCACTAGTTGATGTTGAAATTATAAAACAAATAAAGATTAAAATAAATTCCTCTAGATATGAGAATTTATTTTGTATAAAAATTGCAGAACTAGACATGGAAACACTTACAGCTTTAGGATTTATTAATTGAAAAAAATAAATATCTCTAAATGTAAATCTCCTTTTATTATTATTGTCTGAAAATTCAGTTGAAATAAAAATTTTATAAGCCAGATAAGTTAAGAAGATCGTGGCTACTATTTTTATAAAATTCTTAAAATTTGGATAGTTTTCATAAATCTCTCCTATTCCTAATAAGCAAAGCGTTAAAACCGATAAAAATCCAAAAAAGACACCTAACATAAGTGGAATTGTTGCTTTAAAACCATAATTAACAGCATTTGTTGAAAGAATTATGTTATTAGGTCCCGGTGTAATGGCAGCAGTCATTGCAAAAGTGAGTATGGGCGCCATAAAGTAAATGTATTCCAAAGTATCGAGATATTATTCTTAAATTTAAATAAATATACAATTAGTTATCAATTTGCCTAATTTGTCTTAATAATATAAGTAAATAAGATTATTTTAAGGCGTTGTGGCGGAATGGTAGACGCGCCGGATTCAAAATCCGGTGAGGGCAACCTCGTGAGAGTTCGAGTCTCTCCAGCGCTACCAACAACAGTTAAAACTATGAAAAATATTAAAAATTTAACGGCAGTTTTCTCATTGTTTTCCACAGGTATTACGATTGTAACAAATGGAACAAACAGAAAACAATTTTTTGGTTGTACAGTCAACTCTTTCTCAAGCCTTTCTCTTGTCCCTCCAAAGTTTTTATTTTGTCTTGGAAATGAAAATTTAAATTTAAAAAGCTTTAAATTAAATAGTCCTTTAAACGTAAATTTTTTAGCTAAATCTCAACTTAATTTATCTAATAGATTTGCTGGATCATTAGAGAAGAGATGGGTGAATACAAAATATAAAATTGCGAATAATAAGGTTCCTTTCTTTCCGGAGTCTTTAGGGTTATTAGAGGCAAAAGTCGAAAAAAAAGTAATATCAGGCGATCATACAATTATCATATGTTTAATAACAAACTGCATAAAATTAAACACAAAAAAACCCCTTATTTATTATAAGAGCAAATATCACACCGTTTAATTCTTTCTATGAAATATATCAATAGTAGTTTTGATGAAATTAATATCGATGAAAAACTGTGTTTAACAATAGGTAACTTTGATGGCATTCATAAAGGCCATAGAGAAATTATAGAAAACTTAATACATAAAACTAAAATATCAAAATCTAAATCTGCTATTTTATCATTCACACCACATCCAAAAATTTATTTTAAAAAACAAAATAATTTTATGATTAATTCTCAATTAAAAAAAAAAGAGATTTTAGAAAGCTTAGGTTTAGACTATTTGATTGACTTACATTTTAATAAAAAATTTACTCAACTAAATCACTTAGAATTCGAAGAAAAAATTTTATTAGGAAAACTTAATGCCAAAAAAATTTTAATAGGAAGAGACTTCCAATATGGAAATCAAAGAAAAGGAAACATAGAGACATTAAGAATATTTTGTGAGAAAAATAATATTCAACTAAACGAAATTGATCTAATTTTCGATGACCAAAATAATAATAAAATTTCCTCAAGTAAAATAAGAGAAAATCTAAATTTAGGAAATATTGAATTAGCAAATAAAGATTTGAAAAGAAAATTTAGCATTTCTGGTAAAGTTATTAAAGGCGATCAGAGAGGTCGTTCAATTGGTATTCCCACAGCCAATATAGAGTACCCTCTCAATACAATTATTGTTCCATATGGTGTCTATGCTGTAGAGACCACGATTGATGGAAATACTTATTTTGGTATTGTTAATTTTGGTATAAGACCAACCTTTAATAAAGAAAAGCCAATTGTTGAGACCTATTTGTTTGATTTTGACAATAATATTTATGATAAGAATATAGAATTATTTTTTTATAAACAAATTCGACAAGAGAAAAAATTTAATGGTATAAAAGAATTATTAAATCAAATCAATTTAGATATCGTTGAAGCAAAAAAAATATTAAATTATGGAAATTAAAGACTCTATTACTCTTCCAAAGACTGGATTTTCTATGAAAGCTGACTTGCCTAAAAAAGAGCCAGGAATTCTTGATGAATGGCTTAAAAATGACATATATAAAAAATTAAGAAAACAATCCAATTCTAAAGAAAAATTTATTCTTCACGACGGACCTCCTTATGCAAATGGTCATCTTCATATGGGTCATGCCCTTAATAAAATTTTAAAAGATATAATTGTTAAATATCAACAACTTCTTAATAAAAACTCTATTTATGTTCCTGGATGGGATTGTCACGGACTACCCATTGAATGGAAAATAGAGGAGGAATATAGAGCTAAAAAGAAAAATAAAGACGATGTACCTGTGATTGAATTCAGAAAACAGTGTAGGGACTTTGCCAATAAGTGGATATCTATTCAAAAAAAAGAATTCCAAAGATTGGGAGTAATTGGCGATTGGGATAACCCATACACAACCATGCATTTTCATGCAGAGGCACAAATAGTAAGAGAGTTAGGAAAGTTTCTCAAAAATGGTGGTATTTACAAAGGACACAGACCAGTTTTATGGTCTGTCATAGAAAAAACAGCACTGGCAGATGCAGAGGTTGAATATCATGACCATAAATCAACAACAATATATGCTTGTTTTCCAATTTCAAAAACTGATAACAATAAATTAAAAGATAACTCTATTGTTATTTGGACAACTACTCCCTGGACAATACCAGGTAATAGAGCTCTGGCAGTTCATAACGATATTGAATACAAATCTTTAAATTTAAAAATTAATGATGGAAACAAAAACGTTATTATAGCTAGCGATTTGGTTGAGTCATTTATTAAAGAAAATAAAATTGAAGATTATAAAATTAATTTTTCTATTAAAGGTCATGAATTAACTAATTCTTTTTGCAAACACACTTTATACGACTCTGGATATAATTTTGAAATTCCTATTCTTCATGGTGATTTTGTAACTACTGAACAAGGTACGGGCATAGTTCATATTTGTCCAGTTCATGGAATGGATGATTTTATTTTGGGCAAAAAACATGATTTAGAATTACCCATGACAATAAATGAAAGTGGAATATATTATGATCATATTCCTGTGTTTAATGGCCAACATATCTTTAAAGTTGATCAAAATGTTTGTGATGAAATAAAAAAAAATAAAAACCTTATATCACAAGGTATTTTAGTTCATAGCTATCCTCACTCTTGGAGATCTAAAGCCCCCTTGGTATATAAAAATACATCACAGTGGTTTATCTCAATGGACACAAATGATTTAAGAACAAAAGCACTTAAAGCTATTGATGAAACTGATTTTTTCCCAAAACAAGGACAAAAAAGATTAAGAAGTATGATAAAGGATCGTCCAGATTGGTGCGTGTCGAGACAAAGAGTTTGGGGGGTGCCCTTACCAATATTTGTCAACAAAAAAACAGGTGAACCGCTACGCGATCAAAATATTATTGAAAAAATTGCAAAGATTTATGAATTAGAGGGCGGCGATGCTTGGTTTAATTCCGAACCCTCAAGATTTTTATCACCTGAATATGACCCAAATGATTTTGAACAAGTAAAAGATGTCGTTGAAGTTTGGTTTGATAGTGGTTCAACTCATTCTTATGTATTAGAGGCTAGAGAAGATCTTCACTGGCCAGCATCGATGTATTTAGAGGGCTCAGACCAACATAGAGGTTGGTTTCACTCCTCATTACTTGAGTCGTGCGGAACAAGAGACAAGGCACCTTTTGAAAGTATTTTATCACATGGCTTTGTTGTGGATGGTAAAGGTAGAAAAATGTCCAAGTCAGTCGGAAACGTTATTTCCCCGGATGAAATAATCAATAAATACGGCGCAGACATATTGCGTATTTGGGTTGTTGCATCAGATTATTCTGAGGACTTAAAAATTGATAATCAGATTATCAACTACCAAATAGACTCTTACAGAAAAATAAGAAACACACTAAGATTCCTCTTAGGAAATCTTAATAACTTTAATAAACAAAATTTAGTTGTCCCAGAAGAAATGCCTGAATTAGAAAGGTATCTCTTAACGCGAATTTCAAGCCTTAATGAAAAACTTAAAGAATTAGTTTCAAAACATGATTACCATGCGATTTACACTGCTTTACTAAATTTTTGCACTCTTGAGCTATCAGCATTTTATTTTGATATTAGAAAGGACTCCTTATATTGTGATGATATAAAAAGTATAAAAAGAAGATCAACTTCAACATGTTTACATGTAACATTTGAGTTTTTAACAAAATGGCTTTCACCCATAGTTTCATTTACATGTGAGGAAGCATGGAAATCTAGGAGCTATAGTAACGAAGAAAGTATTTTATTACAAAATGTTAAAGATGATGAATTTACTTATAAGGATATTTCGCTTGAAAAAGTTTTTGAAGAATTAAAAAAAGTAAGAAAAAGTGTTACATCTGCCTTAGAGCTAAAAAGAAATGAAAAATTAATTGGCTCAAGCCTTCAAGCTAAAGCAATTTTATTTTTATCAAAAGATACACAAAAATTAATTGCAGATTTAGATTTAGCTGAGATGTGCATTGTCAGCAATGTAGAAACACACGATATTTTAAATAGGTCAAAGGAGTCAATCAGTATTGAAGATGAGGAAATATTTGTAGAGATAAAATTAGCTGATGGAAAAAAATGTGAACGATGCTGGACTGTATTACAAGAAGTATCATCTAGTAAAAATAATTTATGCAATCGATGTGAAGATGTTTGGAAATATTTTCAAAAATAAATCAAATAATATTTTAATAATTTTATTTTTATCACTAGTGATTTTAGATCAATCTACTAAATCTCTAGTTATTAATAATTTTAATCTTTACGAATCAATAGCATTCCTTCCATACATTAACTTCACTTTTGTAGTTAATTATGGCTTTGCTTTTGGACTATTAAACAACCCATCTCTTAATCAAATACTAGTCTCAACAGTAATTCTATTAATAATTTTTTATTTTGTTTATTTACTCTTAAAAACACAAGATAAAATTTCTAGACTAACACTTGTCTTAATTTTAGCTGGAGCAATTGGGAATTTTATCGACAGAATAATGAGAGGTTTTGTTATTGATTTTATTGATGTTTATATAATCAATTTTCACTGGCCTGCATTTAATATTGCAGATGGCTGCATTACGATTGGATTTATGATATTGATGATAAATATTTTATTTTTAAATAAAAAATTATGAAAAATTTTTTAATAATTTTATTAGTTTTCACTTTAATATCTTGTCAAAGAGAGGTAAGAAATCAACTTGGAGTTGGATATAATCAAATATTAATAATTCCTCCAACAAATGATCTTCCCTTACCTGGCGCTAATGAACAAGATAAAAATTCTGTTGATAATGATAATTTGATTGTCAACTCAATAATTAATAACACACAAGCAAATGATGTAGATTCTAACATAATAGATAAAATAAATGCAGACAGTGGATATGAAACTGACGAAAATCTTTTTCAAAAATTATTTAAAGGCAAAAGTAAAAGATAAAAATTTACTAACTGTAGGAAACAAAAATTGATATTAAAAAATAATTCAAATAATCTTAAATTCAATTTTAAAACAAAAGTAAATTATTCAATTTATGATTTTTTTTCATTGGATATGTTCACTCCAATTAATCAAAAAAATTATTTTGATATTTATAATTTAGATATTTTTAAAAAAAAGAAATTTAGAACACATGTTTTTGGCATGGGAGGATCTTCACTAAGCTCAAAACTACTTGCACAATTTTTAGATCCAGACTGTATAGGAAAAAAACTTTTCATATATGATAACCCATCTATGATAAAAATTAAAAATTCATTAATGAATTTAAATATTAATAAAAATGATAAATTTATATTTATTTCTAAATCTGGAAATACAATTGAAACAAAATATTTTCTTAAATTTGTTCTAAAAATTTTAAATAGAAAAAAAATTTCAAATATTTTCGATAAATTTATTTTTATTACTGAAGATAAAGATAATTACATGAATAATTTTGCAAAAAAAAATAATATTTCAACTTATAAACACGACCCAAATATTGGCGGGAGATTTAGCATTTTTTCAATCACAGCTTTATTACCATTAATATCAATTGGTTTTAACCTTAAAAAAATTACAAATTCATTTAATGTGGCTAAAAAATTATTCCTTAAAAGTCATACTAAATTATCTAAAAATATTTTTTGCAACATTGGATTTGAAAAAAAATACAAGTTAAATATTCTGGTAGGTTTAAGTTACCATGATAAAATCAATTGTGTTAACGAGTGGTATAGGCAAATTTTTGCTGAAAGTTTAGGCAAAAATAGACACGCAAAAAATTATATATCTTCTTATGGATCTATTGATCAGCATAGTCAGTTTCAACTTTATATTGATGGCCCTCATGATAAACATTTTAATTTTTTTAAATTGAATAATAAAAAAAATTTTATTTTATCAAATTCTAATCTAATAAATGGCAATAATTTAATTAGTGCTCTTGAAGAAGGTGCTGTAAAAACATTGAAGCAAAAAAAATTTCTTGTTACAGAAATCTCAATTAATGATAACTTTAATGATTATTGTTACTTATTGATATATCTAATATTTGATATTTATTTGAGATCCATTTCTGAAAAAATCAATTTTTTAGATCAACCAGCTGTAGAAATCTTAAAAAAAAATACAAGAGCATAAATTGATAAATAGTTTAATTAATTTTTTTGGAGCTAGTTCTAAATTTCATTTATTTAAAATTTTTATTATTTTTGGTTTAACAGGATCTTTTTCAGTCGTTTTATCAGAGCCATTACTTCAACTTTTATCAATAGAAAATTTTATTTCTAATAAATTTTTCTACTGGTTAATTAGATTAATATTAATTTTTCCTATATATCAATTTGTTTTAATTGGTGTAGCTTTGCTATTCGGAGAATTTAGATATTTCAAAAAATTTTTTACAAAATTCATTAATTTTTTTAAAATTCACTAAGATCTAAAAAAAAATAAATTTTTATTTTTATATTGTTTTTTTAATATTTGATTATTTAATTTGATAATATTTGCACTTTCAAATATAAGTAAGATATTAGGTTTGATATTATTTAGAATTTTATTTTGAATTAATTCAAAGCTGTGTTCATAAGGAGGATCCATGTAAATCACTTGACAGGTATTTAGAATATCTATTCTTTGTTTGTATGGATTAATATTAATTATCTCATAATTCTTCTCATTAATCTTTTTTAAAAACTCTTCGATCTTGTTAGTATGTTTTTTTTCGATATCGTTAAATATTACTTTTTTAACACCCCTAGATAACGCTTCTATCCCAATTGAACCTGTTCCTGCAAATAAATCACAAAAGACAACATTACTAAGGTCTATACTCAGATCATTGTTATGTAGTAGTAAATTGAATATATCCTCTCTAATTCTTGTTAATGTCGGTCTATATTCACTTTTAGACTCAACTTGTATTTTTCGTCCTTTGTATTTACCGCTGATAACCCTCATTAACCTCCACTTCTTTGTATTCACCATAGGTTATAGATTTTAATAGAAAACGACCGTAAGAGATCCTTTTAAGTTTTTCTACTTTTAAATTGAATAATGAGCAGATATTTCTAATTTCTCTATTTTTTCCCTCAGTAAGATTAAACCTAAGCACATGTTTATTTATATTAGAGTGAACTAATTTTACATTAGGTTTTTTATAAATTTCTTTTCCAAAAATTTTTTTATTCATTGATTTAAGCTTATTTTGATCAAAGGTACCCATTACATTAACAAGATAAGATCTTTTAATATTTGATTTAGGAAGTTCCATATATCTTTTAAAAGAAGTCTCTTTTGTAAATAGTAATAAACCCTCAGAATTATAATCTAATCTACCAATATAGTGATACTGGTGATATTTCTTAGGAAGAAAGTCGTAAACAATTTTTCTATCTTTTTCATCTTTTTTGGATGTGATACAACCTCGCGGTTTATGAAATAGTATTATATTAAGTTTATTAGATTTAAGTTTTTTAATCTCAAAAATATCTTTATCAGTAACTGATATAAAAGGTCTTGTTTCAATATTACCATTTAAAGTTACTTTTTTATTTTTTATTAAACTTTCTGCTTGGTTTCTCGAAATTTTAAATTGAATTGATAATTTTTTACTAAAAGTTATTTTTTGCATGATCTGTAAACAGCTTTATTATACTTTTATCAAACTCTGTTATTAAAAATTCAGGATGCCATTGAACACCCATACATAATGGATGTTGATTATGATGAAAAGCTTCAATTAGATTATCAGACGCATAAGCATCTACTATTAAATTTTGACCAATTTTATTAATGCCCTGATGATGAGCGCTATTAACAAAAATTTTTTGACTATTTTTAAATATCTTAAGATTAGATTCATCACTTAAAAATATTTCATGACTAGTCTCATCTCTTGGATTGGGTTGTTCGTGTTCAATAAATGACTCAATATCTTGGATTAAACTACCACCAAAAAATACATTAAGAAGTTGGCACCCTCCACATATTCCCAAAATAGGTTTATTACAGGGAAAATACTTTTCTAATATTTCAAATTCAAATTTAGTCCTATCTTTAACGGTTTGAATTTTATCTGACTGAATATTTTCACCGTAATATTTTGGATCAATATCAAAGTCCCCTCCCGAAATGAGTAATCCATCTAAAAAATCTATATTTTCTATAGTTTCTGTTATAGGCAGTATTATTGGTGTACACCCAAACTGATATAAACAGTCCGAATAATGGCGTCTTAAAGCAAACCAAGGATATTTAGAATATGTGTTTTCTTTTTCTTTATAATCAGTTGTAATACCAATGACTGGGGATCTATTCACAATGAACAACCTAACAAATTTTATACATATTGTACTTAGTCAAAGTAAATTAGCTATGGAAAAAGGTGAGATTCCTATAGCATCCGTAATAGTTGACCCGATCGATGGGAGGATTGTTGCTAGATCTTTCAATCAAGAGATTGCTTCAAATGATCCAACAGCACATGCAGAGATTTTATGTATAAGAAAGGCATGTAAAAAATTAAATCAGAAGAGATTAGATGGTCTCATAATGATATCTTATTTAGAACCATGTAATATGTGCAAAGAGATTATAAAATCCTCGAGATTATCTGAGGTTTATTATTTATTTAAAAATGAAAATCCCAGTAGAAAAACTATATCGAAGGTAAAGTATAAATTAATTAAAAATAATGAGGAAAATTTAATAAAAAAATTTTTTAAAAATAAGAGAACTAAATATTAGCACCAATATCAGATCTATAATATTTTTCAGGCCAGTCTATAATATCTGCTATTTCATATACTTTATTTCTACACTCGAGATAATTATCTCCGCATACAACGATTGATAGAACTCTTCCTCCATTAGAAAAGACTTTGTTGTTTATTAATTTAGTCGCCGCATGAAAAATATAAATTTCATCATTATTTTTTAATTCATTTAAATTTCTGATTTCAGTATTTTTAGGATAATCTCCAGGATATCCTTTCGTTGCTAAAATTAAACAAATTGATTTTTTATTTTCAAATAATTCAATATTAGCATATTTTAAATTTTTTGTTGCAGTTGAATGAAGTAAAGATAAAAAATCCGACTTTATCCTAAGAGAAATACTTTGAATTTCAGGATCTCCAAATCTAGTATTGTATTCTAGCAAATATGGTTGATTGTGTTCATTGACGATTATTCCAAAAAATATAACACCTTGAAATGCTATGTTGTCATGCTTTAAACCCTCTATAGTTTTTTTTACTATTTGATCTTGAATTATCATATCTAGATTATTATCTAAAATAGGGGCAGGGCTGATAGTACCCATTCCTCCAGTATTTGGTCCGGTATCATTATTTCCAACTCTTTTATAATCTTGGGCAGAACCAATATTGCAATATTCATCACCATCAGTAATTGTAAAAAAACTCAATTCTTTTCCCTCAATAAATTCTTCAATTACAACTTTGTTGTATTCTTGATTAAATTCTTTTTTAATAAAAATCCTTTCACAAGCCTCTATTGCTTCGTTTGTATTTGTGCATACAAATACCCCTTTACCAGCGGCTAATCCATCATATTTTACAACTATGGGCCCATTAAAACTTTCGAGATAGTTTTTTGCTTCATCAAAATCTTCAAAAGTTTGACACTTTGCAGTTGGAATATTGTGAGATTGACAAAATTCTTTCATGAATTCCTTGGAAGATTCAAGTTTTGCGCCCCCAGAGTCAGGGCCAAAAACATTTAAACCCTTATATCTAAGTTCTCCCGCAAGATTTTCTGATAAATAGTTTTCTGGACCTACAACAACGAGGTCTGGATTAATTTTAATACATTCCTCAACAATATCTTCTTTGGTTGAGATATCTTTACACT
>CACMWO010000003.1 GCA_902617465.1 uncultured Alphaproteobacteria bacterium
GGGGTTAAATCACAACCACCACCGAACCATTGTTTTCCTTTTGTGGTTATGTACCTAGTGTTAAAATGAGCTGCAGCAATTTTCGGGTTTTTCATGTGAGCTACGACTGAGATACCACTGGCCCAAAAGCTTGGATCCTCTTCGGTTCCCGGCATTGATTTTTTAAATTCTTCAGTAAAATTACCATGCACTGTTGAAATATTTACTCCTACTTTTTCAAATATTTCTCCTTTTAGTAAGGACATCAAACCTCCACCACCACCAGGTCTTTGCCACTCCTTTTCTATAAATTCAGACCCATCAAGCTTTTGTATTGATCCAACCATTTGATTTCGAAGTTCTCGAAACCACTTTTCTGCTTTAGTTTGTTGATTTTTTATTTGATCACTCATACCCACCCATGCAGTTCGTTTTCTATCAACGAAGTGAGTAGGAGTATATGATCTTCTCGATCATTTAGACAAGGAATATATCCAAATTCCTTTCCACCATTTTCCATGAATATTTCTCTATTTTCCTCGTTAAGTTCTTCTATTGTCTCGAGACAATCTGAGGAAAAAGCAGGACTTATAACATGAATGTGGTCTGTACCATTTTTTGCTAAGCTCTCTATAGTTTTATCTGTGTAAGGTTGAAGCCATTCTGCTGGTCCAAATCTAGATTGAAATGTGGTCATATAACTTTCCTCTGGTAAGCCCATGGTCTCTGCAACCAGCCTAGTAGTTTTTCTGCAAAAACAATGATACGGATCCCCTTTATCTAAATATTTTTTTGGAACACCATGATAACTAAATATGATTTTTTTTGGTTTTGAATTTTTAGTCCAAAATTCTTCAATGCTATTTTTTAGAGCTTTAATATAAAGTTCATTTTCGTAATATCCTCCAATAAAACGAAGAGATGGTACCCAACGCCAACTTTTTAATTCTTCTGCAACAGCATCAAACGTTGAGCCCGTTGTAGCCGCACAATATTGAGGGTATAAAGGTAAAATAATAATACGATCACAATTTTGATTTCTAAGATTATTTAAACCCTTCGAGATGCTAGGATTCCCATAACGCATTCCAATATCAAATACGATATTTTGATATTTCTTATTAATAAATTCTTTTATTTTCGATAATTGGTTTTTTGTGTGGAATAGAAGAGGTGAACCATCCTCTGTCCAAACAGATTTGTAATTTTTAGCTGACTTTGCTGGTCGAGTATTCAAAACTATCCCATTAAGAATAGGCCACCAAATAGCTTTTGGCGTTTCTATGACACGTTCATCTGATAGAAATTGTTTTAGATAAGTCTTTAAAGATGACTTAGTTGGTTCATCTGGTGTTCCTAAATTTGTGATCAAAATACCTGTCTTAAGACCAGAGCCATGAACGTAGAGATTATTACCTTTAAATGAAGCCATTGAAAAACATTACGATTTTTATGATAACTTAGTTCTTATCTTTTCTATGAATAAATGAACATTAGCCTCAGGAGTAGTTTTTTTTACACCGTGATCGAGGCTAGCAATCCACCCAGATCTATGAGAAGGCTCACTCTGTAAGCATTTCTCAATATATTTATCAATATAATCAGAAAAGGATTTAGTGTCCTCCATAGCTAACAAATCATTTGAAAAATTCCCCTGTAAAGATAAATGTGTCTTTGGTAATTCAGTGAAAACCTCCAAATTAGTGCCTAAAACTGTAAGTTTTAAATTTTTTAAATTTTGTAATTTATTAAATTTAGTTTGAGAAATTTCTTTAGTGAAATATCCAATTTTATTTGGATAACTATTTGAAATTTTAACTAAAAAAGGAATAACGAATTCATCAAAATCTTTATCATTTAGTTTATTAGCCTCAGTATCAAATATCATTAACAAATCAATGTGATTTTGTAATTGAATTTGTATATTTTTTTGTATTAACATTTCTAAAACGGGCAGGGTTTGTTGAAATAGTGTTTGTGATACAGGATTATTCCTCGTTGCAAAATAGTATAAGGTTACAGGTCCACCAGTAAATCCAATTAAGGATTTATCATTTGATAGTTCATTTCTAATATGTTTTAGAGATATATTCTGAAAATCTATAAAACTTTCAAATTCATCAATATTAAATTCGGATATCATTTTTGAACTTAAATTTTTTTCAAATATTGGTCCAGGATTAAACTTCAAACTCATACCTAAATAATCTAAAGGAAAAAGAATATCACTAAACAATATTGCAGCATCAAAATCGAATTCAACAATAGGTCCAAGAGTTACCTCACAAGCAAGCTCAGGCTCTTTACATAATTGTTCAAAAGAATATTTTTCTTTTAATTTTCTGTAATGCTGATGATATCGACCAGCCTGTCTCATAAACCAAATTGGAGGAATTTTTTGTTCAACTTTATTTAAGGCATTAAAAAAATTTTTGTTATAGGTATTTTGCAATATCTCTAGCTCCATAAGTAATAATAAAATCTGCTTGAGCTCTTTTGAGTACCGTTAAAGACTCTAAGAGCAAATCAACATAATTGCCAAATTTAGCTTTGCTGAGCATTTGTAGACTAGCATACTCACCACTTACTTGGTACGCACCCGTGGGAAGCAGCGTCTCCTTTTTTATATCTCTTATTAAATCTATTGAAGTCATTCCAGGCTTAACCATTAAATAATTTGCACCTTGAGCTGCATTATTAATTGAGCTTTTAATCGCCTTTACTTTGTCTTCAACAGGTAATTGATATGATGATCGATCAAATCCCTTTGGTGATGATTTTGCAACATCTCTAAACGGGCCGTAGAAGTGACTTTTAAATTTTGTTGAGTAACTCATTATTTGAGAATTTGAAAAACCATTTTGAACAAATATTTTTCTTAAATATTTAGTCGTATTTTTCATCATGTCACTTGGTGCAATTATATCAGCTCCGGCCTCAAGATATGTATTTGCAGCTAATCCTAAAGAGTAATGTGTCTTATTAAGGTCAATTGATTTTTTATGAGTAACTCCACAATGCCCATCAACAGTTATTGAGCATAAGCATGTATCTATAAGTAAAACTATATCTTTTCCAAAATAATTTTTAATTTTTCTTATAACTTCATAGTGAAAGCTAAAATCCTCTGGATGTTTTTGTTTTTTATTTGGAACGATAAAAAGAAGAAAATTTTTGATACCTTTTTTTAAATCCTTTTCAATTGCCTTAATAATAGATGAAGATGACCAACTCTTATTATCACCTAATCCCTTAATTTCCTTTGAATTTTTTACCTTTTGATCCACAAATAAAGGTTGAATTAAAATTTTCTTATTAAGAGATTTTGATTGATCAATAGGAAAATAATTTTTAATCATTTAAGTTCAAAATTTTTAAAATCATCATAAGTAAGATATACATTTAATTGATTTTTAGGAATAAATTTAGAAATTTGAAGATACGTTTGACCAGGTCCACAAGAATTACGCTTATTTAGTATTTCTGGTCTTAGTTGTATAGCTAATTTAAATGCAGAGAAGCTCATCCAATAAAAACTCTCCGCTACAAACAAATTATCAATCGTATTGTCATTAATCAAAGGGACTAAACTATAGTGTGATATAACAGGGAATTTTTTATTTAGCATATTTCCTTCATATGTAAGTTTATAAGTAGGTTTTTGATTATCTTTATAAAAATTTTTAATTTCTCGATAATTTTCACCAAAACTATCGAGAGAAGAATTTACAAGAATGCCCATTTTACTTATTTTTTTCCAAGAACTAACGCCGGAAGTTATAAGATTTGATACACTTTTCAAAGATTTAAACTCTTTAAATTCTGATCTTGTGGCCAAAACATTTTTATTTTTTACTGTTTTATTAAATTCATGCAAATTTCTCTGAAACATTTGATATTTTGATAAGCTTGAAGGAAATATATTTTTAACCTTTTTAACTTTTTTATTATTTAGATATTTTTTTTCTTTAAAATATTTTTTTGTTTGATTATCTTTCCCTTGTGCAAATAAGATTTTTTCATTTAGAATATTTTCAATAGTTACACCTACATCTAAATTGCAACCACCTCCCCATTTGTATAAATATTTTCTCTCTCTTTGACAATCATCTAACGAAGGTAAATGATTAATTTTTTTCAATATTTTTTCTGTTTTAAGATCACCTCTCCTATATTCCAAAGCAATACACCCTTGTGCTGCAGCACTAGGAAATTCAGAAATTGGTAAAATTATTTTTTCAAACTTTTTAAATTTCAATTTAAAATTTCTATAATCTTTTTTATTAATTTTTTCTCCATAATTAAAAATTCTATCTATAGCAGCTTTTGCCATAAACACCCCGTCCTCTTTTGAGGAATTTAATATTTTTTCCAGCCTAGATGGTACGTTTCCCCTAATGTCGAATGGCTTCAATTCTTCAAAGGGTAAAAACTCTCTTAATTTTTTTAAATAATATTTTCTTCTAGGAGAGGATGTCCCTATAACTAATTTTTTTTTATTTAATGAAGTCTTTTTAATAAGAATAACATCTCTTGGATCATCTCTTTTGAGACAAATAAAAGAGGTCTTATTAAGATTTTTAACAGGGAGATCTTTGAATGAATGAACTACCACATCTACATCTTTTAAGATTAATTTTTTTGAGAGTGAATTTGTAAATATTCCAAATCCATGTTTTTCCCAAGCTTTAGCTGACATGTCCGTGTCACCAACGCTTGATGAGTAATGCGTATCAATTATATTTTTTTGTATTTTATTAATTTCCATTTCCGCAATGTGTGTCTGAATTTTAGCGAGAAAACTTTTTCTTGATAATAAAACAATCTTTTTCATAACCATTGATGACATTAAGAAATAACAAATAATCAACGCTAATACAATTTAAGCGAGACTTATTGGTCAATATGTACTTATTTTAAAATATGTTATATCTAAATAACGTTTGAAATTATGACACAAAAAGCAGTTTTAATTGTCGGAGCAGGATCAGGTTTAAGTGCTTCTTTGGCTAGAGCATTTAATTCGAAGGGGATGAAAATTGTACTTGCTGCCAGAAACATAGACAAACTTGATAGTTTAAAAAAAGAGATCGACGCTTTAGTTTTTAAGTGTGACTCAACGGAAAATAAAAGTGTTCAAAATTTATTTTTGCAGACTGATTCAATTATAGGCACTCCAGAAATTGTTATCTATAATCCATCTCTTAGAATTGTAAAACCTTTTATTGAATACGATCCTGATGAAATGCTTCAATCAATAAAAGTAAATAGTTATGGGGCTTTTCTAGTAGCGCATGAATCAGTAAAAAGAATGTTAAAAATAGGAAAAGGTAATATTTTTTTCACAGGATCATCTGCAAGTGTAAAGGGTTTTGCCAAATCTGCGTCCTTTGCTATGGGAAAGTTTGGTTTGAGAGGCTTAGCACAATCTTTGGCAAGAGAGCTGCACCCACAAAATATTCATATAGGTCATTTCGTTATAGATGGAGGAATTGGAAAAGAACCAGTTGGAAATTATCAAATGATACACCCTGATGAAATTGCAAAACAATACCTAAATTTTTATTTACAGGATAAAAAAGCTTGGTCTTGGGAAATTGAAATTAGAACAAACACTGAAAAATTTTAGAAGAACACCTTGGAAATCGGTATAGACAGTTTTGCAGATAAAAGAGAAGGCTCAGATAGTGTTAAAGCCATTAATAATGTTATTGATAGGATTATTTTTGCAGATGAAGTTGGATTAAATTCATTTGGGATAGGAGAGCATCATAGAAAAGAATTTTTAGACTCAGCACCATTTATGATATTATCTGCTGCTGCAGCACAAACAAAAAATATTAAGCTAATAAGTGCTGTAACTGTTTTAAGTGCAGCAGATCCTGTTCGTGTATTTCAAAACTTGTCTACTCTTGATCTGATATCTGGAGGTAGGGCAGAAATGGTTGCTGGAAGAGGATCATTTTCTGAAGCCTTTCCATTGTTTGGTTTGGATTTCAAAGATTATGATGAGTTGTTTATTGAAAAGCTCGGTTTACTTTTAAAAATTAGAGAAAATGAATTTGTTAGTTGGTCTGGTAAATTTAGACCTTCGATAAATAATTTACCTATTTATCCAAGACCCATTCAAAACCCTGTCCCAATTTGGTTAGGTGTTGGTGGCACACCTCAATCTTTTGCTAGAGCAGGCTCAATGGGCTTACCTTTAATGATTGCCATAATAGGAGGTAATACTCATCGCTTTAAGCCCTTGGTAGATATTTATAGACAGGCAGGTAAAGAAGCAGGACATCCCCCAGAAAAACTCTCAGTAGGACTTCATTCATTAGGATATGTCGCAAATAGTATGGATGAAGCAATAGATTTGTATTATGAGGGTTATCATAAAATGTTTACAAAAATTGGAAAAGAAAGAGGTTGGGGTCCTGTGACGAGAGACCAATTTGACAATCAAATTGGTCCATTAGGCGCTATAGTTTTAGGAGATCCAGATCAGGTTGCTGAAAAGATTATGAGACATAGTCAAGCCCTTGGAGGTATTGATAGATTCCAATTTCAAATGGATATTGCTGATATTACCCATGAAAATTTAATCAAATCTATTGAACTGATTGGCAAAGAAGTAATTCCTAGGATAAATAGGACAAAAAGCCCCTAATTAGAGGCTTTATGCGTCTTTATTGCAGTATCTTTTAAATTAGTAAAAAATAAATTAATATTTGTGAAAAATCATAATTGGAAATCTAATTATTTAAGCACCCTTCAATCTGAAATTGATAAAATTAAGGATGAAGGCCACTACAGAGTATTTAACAACATAGAAAGAAAAGCCGGACAGTATCCCAAAGCTACAAGACATAGTAATGGTCAAACCGAAGAGATTGATGTCTGGTGTTCAAATGATTACTTAGGCATGAGCCAGAACAAAGAAGTTATTTCCGCAATGCAATCTGCTGCTGAAAAGTTAGGAGCGGGAAGCGGAGGAACAAGGAACATATCAGGTACTACTAATTTCCATATTCAACTCGAAAAAGAAATCGCACTTTTACATAAAAAAGAAAGAGCTCTAGCATTTAATTCTGGATATAGTGCTAATGAGTCTGCACTAAAGTCTATTATATCTGCTTTTGATAATTGTTTAGTTTTAAGTGATGAACTAAATCACGCATCACTTATAGAAGGAATTCGTACAAGTAAAAAAGAAAAAGCTATTTATCGTCATAATGATGTAAAACACCTAAAGGACATTCTAAAGGGAGTAGATTTTTCTCGACCAAAAATCATCGTCTTGGAGTCTGTCTATTCAATGGAAGCTGATTTTGCACCACTAGAAGACATTATTCAGGTTGCTCAGGATAATGGAGCATTAATATACTTAGATGAAGTTCATGCTGTAGGTTTATACGGTCCCAATGCAGCAGGTGTAGCAGATCAAAAAGGATTATCTGAGCATATTGATATTATCAATGGAACATTGGCAAAAGCATTTGGTCTAGCTGGAGGCTACATAGCCTCGACTGAGACAATAATTGATTTTGTTAGAAGTTTTTCAAAAGGATTTATTTTCACAACATCCATGTGCCCAGCAGTAGCTGCTGGAAGTCTAGAGAGCATTAGACAAGTAAAGAAAAACGATGAAATTCGATCTTCATTCTTTGAGAATGTTGATTTTGTTAAAAAAGAACTACGAACCGCAGGTATTCCTTTTTTAGACTCAGGTTCACATATAATCCCAGTATTAATTGGAGATAGCAAATTATGTAAAGAGATTAGTGATTTTCTTTTAAATGAGCACCAGGTTTATGTTCAGCCTATTAATTATCCAACAGTCCCAAAAGGAACTGAGAGAATAAGAATAACTCCCACTCCATGTCATGACCCAGAGTCTACTGAAAAATTTGTAGAAGCTTTGAAAGATGCTTGGTTTAAATTTATGCCTCAGTTAGTTAAATTTGAAAATCAATTTACTAATAAAATCAAAGTAATTTAAACGCCTTATTTGATCAATCTATACATTTGTTATAAAACATACTAATGAGAGTCATTGCGTTTTATAGTTTCTTTAACGTATCCAATCCCAGATTATTAAAAGAGAGGTTAAATTTACACTTTCTATTAAAACAAATAAAAGGTTCGATTATTGTCAGTGAGGAAGGTATAAATGGTACAATAGCAGTCTCTTCAAAATTAGAAAAAAAAATTATCGACTATTTAATGTCTTTAGGAGTCACTAAAGAAAATATAAAAATATCAGACTTTAATGGCCAAAGAATTTTTAACGAGTTTAAAATTAAACTTAAAAAGGAAATAGTTACATCTGATTTTGGATTAAAAATTTCAGACATTAAAAAATCTAAATTTATTGAACCAAGTGATTGGGATAAATTTGCTAATGATAAAAATGTAGAAATTCTTGATACAAGAAATGATTATGAATTTAAAATTGGTCATTATAAAAATGCTATCAACCCTAAAATTGAAACATTTAAAGATTTCAAAAATTATATAAAGAATAACAAAGAAAAATTTCAGAATAAAAAAGTTGGTATTTATTGTACAGGTGGTATTAGATGTGAAAAAGCAGGACCTTTAATGGAAAAATATGGTATTGAGACATATCAACTTAAAGGAGGAATATTAAAATATTTTGAAACCACATCTGCTGACTCATGGAAGGGTGAGTGCTTTGTTTTTGACTACAGAGTATCTTTGAACAAGCAACTTTCTCAAGGTACGAGTAAGCTTTGTTACGGGTGTAACATGCCTTTAACTCCAAGAGAGAGAAAATCTCCTAAATATGAAGAGGGATATTCATGTTCCATCTGTTTTGATAATATGACAGAAAAAAAAGAGACGTTCTCTTAAAGATAAGCGAGAACATTGGAAAAAAGTTCTTTAATTTCATTAAATATCAATGTTGACCAAATTCAAAATTAGTTTAGTTTACGCCAATGGCTAAAAAGTCTACATACCAACTTAAACAGCTAATACCTGAAGAAAAACCTGAAACCGGCACAAAATATATTGTACGTAAACCCACTAAAGGATTGAAAGTTTCTGACAAACTTCGCCAGAGAAAGTATGACCCTGTTTTGAAACAGCATGTTTGGTTTGTAGAAAAGAAAATGCCTCCTCATAGTAAATAATTTTGTTATTATTTTATCATCGAAAATAGAACTTTATATTGGCTGAGAAGAGACTTTAGGATTACTGATAATCCCTGTCTGGAATTTATATCAAAACAAAAATCCCCAGCATTACTTGTTTATATATATGATGACATTGAAAAGAAAGCCACTGGAGATGCTGGTCAATGGTGGTTAAATAAAACTCTTCATTTGCATTCCAAGAATTTAGAACAAAAATTTAATGTAAAGCTTATTATCACTGATGGTGAAGCAAAAAAAAATCTCTCACACCTAATTGAAAAATACAAAATTTCATCATTAATTTGGAATAGGCTCTACTCAGACCAATCTATTAAAAGAGACACTGAGATAAAGAGTTTTTTTAAAAATAAAAATATTCATGTTGAAACTTTTAATTCACACTTACTTAATGAGCCCTGGGAAATACAAAATAACTCTGGTCAGTTCTTTAAAGTTTTTACTCCTTATTGGAAAACTGCTTTTAAAGTTTATTTGAACAAGAAATTTTCTTACCAAAAAAATTCATTAATCAAATCATTTAAACACAATGAAAAAACTAAAATCGATTTTTTATCAAATAGAAGTTGGTATGAGAAGTTTAATAATTATTGGAGTCCAGGAGAGGATGCAGCTTTGAAAAAAATTGAGACTTACATTTCTTCTCATATAGATAAATATGATGTAAATAGAAATAGGCCTGATTTTGATCAAACATCAAGAATATCTCCTCACTTAAGATTTGGAGAGATATCCCCGCGGGTAATAGTTGAAAAAATCCAAAATTCAAAAAAATCTAATAATGCTGTAAATACTTATTTATCAGAAATTGGCTGGCGAGAATTTTCTTATTCATTGTTGTATTATTATGAAGATTTATCAACTAAACCGATTAACCCAAAATTTAAAAAATTCCCATGGAGAAGTAGTAAAAAAGATTTTGCTTTATGGACTGAGGGTAAAACAGGCATACCTCTTGTAGACGCTGCAATGAGTCAAATTTATGAAGAGGGATGGATGCATAATAGGCTTAGAATGGTTGTTGGAAGTTTTCTTGTGAAAAATTTATTATTAAACTGGACATTAGGTGAGCGGTATTTTCAAAAAAGTTTACTAGATTATGATGAAGCTAGTAATGCAGCTGGATGGCAGTGGATAGCAGGCTGTGGCGCAGATGCTTCCCCATATTTTCGTGTATTTAATCCTGTGCTTCAGTCAGAAAAATTCGATCCACAGGCTCAATTTATCTTGAAGTATATTCCACAATTAAAAATATTTAATTCATCAAAAACAGTATTTGAGCCATATTTAGATAAAAAATTATTAGATAGTTTAGTCAAAGAAAAAAAATATTTTAATCCAATCGTTGATTTGAAAGAGTCTCGCAACAGAGCACTTGATGCTTATCAACAAACGAAATCATAATTTGAAAAAAAGCGTAGCTATAATTGGATCAGGTATAGCGGGATTATCTACAGCATATTTTTCACAAGAATATTTTGATGTAACACTATTTGAGAAAAATGATTATTTAGGTGGGCATGCAAATACAAGAGAAGTCAAAGATAGTAACGGAAATACTATACCAATAGATACAGGTTTTATTGTCTACAATGAACTGACATACCCTAATTTAACAAAATTTTTTGATCTTCTCAAAGTCGAAACTGTTAATAGCAATATGTCCTTTAGTTTTTTTAATGAGGAAAACAAATTCGAGTACGGGGGAGGAAGTTTAAGTGCATTATTTGCAGATCGTAAAAATTTTTTTAATTTAAAATTCTATAAAATGTTAAAAGACATCATTATTTTTTATAAAGTTTATCAAAAAAAAAATATTACATCAGATATTTCAATTAGAGATTTTCTTAAAACAAAAAATTACTCTGATGAATTTATTAATTTCCATCTTGTTCCTTTAATTTCAAGTATTTGGTCAACTCCCGATCAAGACTCTCTTAATCAGCCATTAAAAAGTATTATTAATTTTTTTCAAAATCACAAATTGTTTAATTTCACGGATAGACCACAATGGAAAACAATAAGAAATGGTTCTAAACAATATATCAATTTATTAATTAAATCTGCAAAATTTAAAATCAAAAAGTCATGTAGAATTCAAAAAATTTCAAGAAATGACAAGATTGAAATTTTCTTTGAAGGAAAAAAATCTGTTTTTGACATTATAATATTTGCATGTCCTCCCAACCATTTTTTTCCTCTTTTAGATAAAATACATCAGAAAGAGCATGAGGTTTTAAATGAATTTGATTTTCAAAAAAATTTAGCACAATTGCATCAAAATAACTCTCTTATGCCAACTCATTTAAAAGCTTGGTCAAGTTGGAATTTTCATACGAATTTAAATAATAAATGTACTTTAAGTTATTGGATGAATAAATTGCAACCACTAGAAACTAATGACAATTTCTTTGTCTCTCTAAATCAGGATCAAAATCAGAATCACTATCAAACAATTTACGAACATCCAATATTCTCACCTAAAACTCTGAATGCTCAAAAAAATATTTCACAAATTCAAGGATATGAGAACTCTTACTATGTTGGTAGTTATCTTGGTTATGGTTTTCATGAAGATGGTATTCAATCTGCTATAAAAGTTTGTAAAAGGTTAAATATAGATTTAAAGGAGTTTAAAAATGCGGATACATCAAGAGTGCAATGGAATTAATTTCTTCTCATTGTTTTGGAATAGGTAAAATAATTCATAAAAGAACAAGGGATACTGATAATTTTTTTCAATATAATGTACCTTACTTAAGTATAAATTTAAGTAACACAATAAACATCCATCCATTTATATCTCTAAATAGATTTAACTTTTTTTCAATTTTTTATAAACAGCACGGATTTAGAAATAAAAAAAAGAGTTTATATGATTTTGCAAAAAATGTTGCTAAAAAACACAATATTGTTTTTAATAGTATTCAATTTATATGTATCCCATCAATTATTGGTTATTCTTTTAACCCTATTAGCTTTTATTTATATCTTGATAGTAAAAATAAAGTTAAGTCGATCATATATGAAGTGAAAAATACATTTGGAGACCAAGTTCATTATTTAACTTTGAACAAATTTAAAGATAAAGAGTTTAAAAAAAATATGTATGTGTCACCATTTATTGAAATGGACTGCACTTATAAGATTTCTTCAAAAAATAAAAGAAAAGACCATTTTTTTTGTAATATTAATCAATTTAACCTTAAAAAGGAGCAAATATTTTATGCCTCTATAGATCTAAATTTAAAAGAAATAACTTTTTATAATTTTATTTTGTTTTTAATTTTAAATATTTTTGGGAGTGTAAAAACAATCACTCTTATTCACTATCAGGCAATCAAGCTTTTTATAAAAAAAAGTAAATTCTTTAAATATTCCAATAGAATAAAAGATAATCTATACTTAGATTAGTTACAATTAGGTAAAATCTTGTTTATTGATAGATATATAAAAAAAGTTTGTTCTAAAATCAGATATGGATCTTTGACTTTAAATGTTAAGGGTAAATCTTATGAGTTTTACGGTGAATTAGAGGGTCCTTCAGTCCATTTAACAATTAGTCGTATCTCTATGATATGGGATTTGTATTTTCGTGGTTCAGTCGGGCTTGGTGAAGCTTATATAAAAAAGAAATTTGAAGCAGACGATTTAAGTAAATTCTTAGAGTTTGGTGCACTAAATGAAAGAGCTTTTGGTAACGAAATGAGTGGATCTAAGTTTTACAGATTTTTATCAAAAAAATATATGAATAAAACTAAAAACTCATTATTTCAGAGTAAAAAAAATATTCATGCTCACTATGATCTTGGTAATGACTTCTATTTGGAGTGGCTGGATGATACTTTAACTTATTCCTCAGGTTTTTTTAAAACAGGCTTGGAAACGTTATCTGAGGCACAAAAAAATAAATTTGAAAGTCTTATTGAGGGTAATGAGCCTGGACCAGGTGATCATGTTTTAGAAATTGGGTCTGGATGGGGAAGTTTTGCTTTTTATTTAATTTCAAAATTCCCTGATATCAAAATCGATACTTTAACTATCTCAAAAGAGCAATACGAATTTGTAAAAACAAAAATTAGAGAACATCATTTAGAAAATAAGCTAAATGTCATATATAAAGATTACAGAGAACATCAAGGAAAATATTCCAGAATCTACTCTATTGAAATGTTTGAGGCTGTTGGAATACAATATTGGCAAACTTATTTTGAAAAAATTAAAGACTTGCTAAAACCATCGGGAGTCTTTTCAATGCAAACTATTGTAATCTTCGAAGATTTCTTTGAGAGGTATACTCGAAAAATTGATTTTATTCAAAAATATATTTTTCCTGGTGGAATGTTACCATCAGTAAAAGCTTTAGAAAAAATAGCTAATCAGAAAAAATTCGACTTCCAAATTAAAAATCAAATGGCGGATAGTTATCATCAAACACTTGAGATGTGGAGAAAAAATTTTAACAATAAATGGGATAAAATAAAAAATTTAGGTTACTCTGAAGATTTCAAAAGAATGTGGAATTTTTATTTATCATATTGTTCAGGAGGTTTTAAGGCAAAAACTATTGATGTATATCAAATAGATTTTATCAATAAGTAAATTAAATCTGTTAAAGATCTACTTTCATCAATGAGCGTATTGATTGTGTGTATGAGAAATGTATTAATAGCGAGTATTTTATTAATATTTGTCAGTGGGTGTAATAACATGAAACTTGAAGACTTTGCCAACAAAAAACCAATATTTAAAATAGAAGATTATTTTTTAGGAAAAACAACAGCTAGTGGTCTTTTTATTGATAGACTTGGAAAGGTAAGGCGACAATTTACTGTTGAAATGGAAGGTATTCAACAGGAAGATAATTTTATTCTCAATGAGACCTTCCTCTATGATGATGGAGAGGAAGAATTCAGAAGATGGGAAATAAAAAAAACTGGTGAAAATACTTACGAGGGAATTTCTGATGATATTATAGGTGTAGCTTTAGGTGAAAGTTCAGGTAATGCTTTAAATTGGCATTACACATTAAAACTCAAGTATGGTGATGGAATAATGAATGTTAAATTTGATGATTGGATGATTATGCAAGATGAAAAAAATGTATTCAACAAAGCTACCATGAAAAAATTTGGTATAAGATTGGGAGATGTTTATTTATTCTTCACTAAGCAGTAGTAGACTGTAACTTTTCTGCCTTTTCTTTTGCTTTTCTCTCGCGTTCTGCTTTTCGCTGACCTTTTTCAACTAGTGCCTCGAGCTCTTCATAAGTACATAAACCAAGATCAGTGGGGTTTCTAAATTCTGTAATTGGTTGAGATTGATTACCAGCCCTTATATTAGCAACAGTAGGCTTAGTAGAACTTGTGAGTTTAGCTATTTGCGTATCTGTTAGTATTTGTCCATACTCACGAATTAGCCAAGCTATAGCCTTAGGCCTTTCTTGTCTAACTGATAATGGTAAGTATTTTTTTGTTTTAACACTCGATTGAATGGACTCAGATTTTTTATTTTGCAATTGAAGTTCAAGTGAATGATCTCCCTCACAACGTTTAATCTCATCCATAGTTAATTGACCACTGGCTATGGGGTTTAATCCTTGCATACGATAAGCGTCCTCACCATCTGCAATACTTTGAACTTCTAGTTCATGTAATTGACAAAATTGAGATATTTGGGAAAAACTTAAAGCAGTATTGTCTACCAACCATACGGCCGTAGCTAAGGGCATTAAAGGTTTATTATCAGACATGGTCTTGTTAAAATATTAAATATTAAATGACTTATATTTATTTTTAAAACGTGCAACTCTTCCACCTGAGTCAACCATTTTTCCAGATCCTTGATTCCAAGCTGGATGAGATAATGGGTCAATTTCAAGCTTCATAGTATCGCCAGCTTTACCCCAAGTAGATCTCGTCTTATATGTTGATCCGTCAGTACGTTCTACAGTAATTTCATGGTAATCAGGATGTATTTTTTGTTTCATGGTTATGAGAAAATAGAGATCAAAGTTTAAAAAATCAAGTAAATATTTATAGGCTTTTCAGTAATTCGCCGCTAATGGCTGCACTAGAGGCTATTAAACTTTCATCATTTAAGGGATCAAAAACATTACCATTTTCATTTAGGCATATCCCACCAGCCTCATTTACTAAAATAATACCTGCTACGATATCCCAAAGATTTAATCTTAATGACCAAAATCCATCAAATTTTCCTGATGCCACATTCGCTAAATCAAGAGCTGAAGAACCAAGTATTCTGACACTTGTTTTCCTTTGAAGTGCTCCTATTTGTGCAATTCCTTTTTCAAGAATATCCTCATGCTTGATTTGCACACCAGATGTAAACATACATCCATCTAACTTATCTCTTTGGGAAACCCTGAGCCTTTGGTTGTTAATCCAAGATCCAGAACCCTTATGAGCCCAAAATAATTCGTTCAAAATCGGGTTATATGTAACACCAGCAATAATTTCTCCTTTTTGCATCAAACCAATGGTTACTGCAAAGTAACCATTTCCATGAATGAAATTTTTTGTTCCGTCAAGTGGGTCTGTGATAAATACAGGAGTATCGCCTTTAAGCTTATCTAAATCTTCAGCACTAAAAGTCTCTTCGTCAATTTGAAGAAAATCAGGTCTATCTTTGCCCAAAGTATAACTGATAGTTTCAGACGCTCTTATATCTGCAGAGGATACAAAGTCATTTTTATCTTTTTTAGAAATTTGAAGTTTCTCAAGTTCTCCAAAATCTCTAATCAAAGATTTAGCAGCATTCCTGCATGCCTTTTCCATAACAACAATTACTGGTGGG
Source organism: uncultured Alphaproteobacteria bacterium (assembly GCA_902617465.1). GTDB lineage: Bacteria > Pseudomonadota > Alphaproteobacteria > HIMB59 > HIMB59 > HIMB59. The sequence continues at coordinate 15,966 of CACMWO010000003.1, forward strand.
ACAATAGCCATAGAAAAAATTATTTTGCTTTTTCTATATAAGTTAATTCAGACGTGTTTATTCTAATTTTGTCCCCTGTTTCAATATGAGGGGGGACAGTAACTCTTACACCATTAGTTAACAATGCTGGTTTATATGATGAAGATGCTGTTTGTCCTTTAACAACTGCCTCTGTTTCGGCTATTTGTACAGTAAGACTTTCAGGAGGGTTTACATTCATTGGTTTTTCATCATAAAACTCAATAGAGACTTCCATTCCATCTTCAAGAAATTTTGCTGCATTTTCATTCACTTGGCTAATATTCATAACAATTTGCTCATAGGTTTGGTTATTCATAAAAGTAAAATCCTCTCCACTACGAAATAAAAATTGATGATCTATCTCTTCAGCGCGAATTTTTTCAAGAGACTCTGAACTTCTAAATCTCTCATTTAATTTTGACTGGTTTGAAATATTTTTCAACTCAGCTTGAATGTATGCCCCACCTTTTCCAGGTTGCGTATGGGATAATTTAGCGACTTTCCAAAGCGAATTATTATGTTGAATTATATTCCCTATCTTTAAGTCGTTAGCATTAATTTTCATTTAGATTTGTAAATTTGAATCATTCTCTCTAATAAAGCCAACGCATCTACTCTCGATCTTTGAAAACAATTTCTTCCAATAATTGAGCCGTTTCCATCACCCTGGTGAATTGCAAGCACTTCATCCATTAAAGCTTGATCATCTTTTGCATCACCACCCGAAAATACTACTAAGCGTTTTCCATCAAACGCAACTTTTTTGATATGAGCTACACGATCCTTTAAAGTGCTTATAGGTACATTATTATCTTCAAATGCTTTTTTAGTTGGATCTTCTTCTAAAAAATCACTTGGTAGTTTTACTTTAATAATATTTGCCCCCAATAGAGCAGACATATGCGCTGCGTATGAAATTATGTTCATTGCTGTTTCACCTTTTTTGCTAATCTTTGAACCTCTCGCATAAGCCCATAAAACAACAGCAAGTCCTTTTTCTTTAGCCTCGAAACTAAGTCTTCTAAATTCTTCAATTAATTCAAAATTATGATCAGACCCAGGATAAATCGTAAAACCTATTGCAGAACAGCCTAATTTTAATGCATCATCTATACTCCCAGTCACAGCTTGATCAAGAGATGTTGCAAGAGTATTAGAGCTATTAATTTTTAATATAGTGGGAATTTGACCATTATAATTCCCAGAACTAGTTTGAAGTAAACCAAGAGGAGCAGCATAAGCAGATAAACCAGCATCTATTGCAAGTTGGTGATGATAATTTGGATCGTACGCTGGGGAATTTACAGCGAAACTTCTATCGGGCCCGTGTTCAAAACCCTGATCGACAGGTAAAATTATCATTCTTCCAGTTCCGCCTAACTTTCCATGTCCCAAAATTTTCATAAGATTTGATCTCACACCGATATTCTCGTGTGTGTAGTTTGATATAATATTTCTTGTTGTATTTGTAACTTTCATAATTGCTCCTATAAATTACACACTTGAGCAGTTGTCTCAAGCATTCTATTTGAAAATCCCCACTCGTTATCATACCAAGTCAACACTCTACCAAAATTATCTGATACCGTTGTTGTTTCACTTAGATCTAAAATAGAGCTCCTAGCGTCATGATTATAATCACTTGATACCTTAGGGTCTGTATCTACCCCTAAAATACCTTTAAGTGAGCTATTTGCATATTGTTGAAATTTATTATTTAAATTTTCAGTCGTGATATTTTTTTTTGTATTAAATTTAAAATCTACCAGAGATACATTAGGAGTTGGAACTCTTATCGCAGTACCGTCTAATTTGCCCATTAAATGAGGCAGAACGAGGCCAACAGCTTTTGCTGCACCTGTACTTGTTGGTATGATGTTACTTGCTGCTGCTCTTGCTCTCCTGATATCTTTATGAAATGTGTCTACAGTATTTTGATCTCCTGTATAGGAGTGAATAGTTGTCATGTATCCACTTTCAATTCCAAACTCTTGATCTATAACAAACGCCACAGGCGCAAGACAATTAGTTGTACAAGAGGCATTAGATATTACTTGATGATTTATATTTATATTTTTGTTATTAACTCCCTGGACAACTGTTATGTCTGCACCAGAACATGGAGCAGAAACTATAACTTTGCTTGCACCACTTTCTATATGTGACATTGCTTTTTCTTTTGATGCAAAAATACCTGTGCACTCCAAAATAATGTCGACTTTCTTTTCTTTCCATTTCAAATCATAAGGGTTTCTCTCAGATGTAACAGTTACTTTATTTTCCCCTATTGAAAATTGTTCATTAGAGATTTTTTTTATTTCCTTGTTAAGAGGTCCATGAATACTATCATATTTGAGTAAATGAATATTTGAGTCAATATCAGCCAAGTCGTTTATAAAATTTATCTCAAACTGATCACCAAATTCGCTTAATCTTTCCAAAAATGCTCGATAAACAAGTCTACCTATTCTACCAAAACCATTAATCGCTACTTTTTTTTTCATTTTGTTTTAATTTTCCTTAATATTTTATTAGATATAGTTTTTACTGTTAAACCAAATTTTTTAAAAACTTCTTTTCCAGGTGCACTAGAGCCAAAATTATCTAATCCAAATATATTTTCATATTTTGTGTACTTATTCCAATACATTGTTGATCCAGCCTCAATTACAAAAGTTTCACTAGATTTTGATTTTAATAAATTGTTTTTAAAAGTTTTTGACTGCTTTTCAAAAATAGATGTTGATGGCATTGAAATGACTTTTGCAATAATTCCATCACCTCTGACTCTTACAGCAACGTTGACAGCCAAAGACACTTCTGAGCCAGTAGCTATAATAGTAATATCATTATTAATTTTTGGACCATATATAACGTAAGCACCTTTAAATTTTTTTGAGTCTAATTTTTTATTTGAAATTTGTGGCAGATTTTGCCTTGAAAGACAGATAAATGAAGGTGCATCATTAATTTTTAAAGCCTCTCCCCAACATACAATTGTTTCTTTAAGATCACAGGGTCTAAAAACATAACTATTTGGTATGAGTCTTAACATATTAAGTTGTTCAATAGGTTGATGAGTAGGACCATCTTCACCTAATCCAATAGAGTCGTGTGTGAAAACTTGTATAGGATTAATTTTCATTAGTGCAGCTAAACGAAGACTTGGCTTCATATAATCAGCAAAGCTCAAAAAAGTTCCTGAATATGTTCTGTAAATTTTCGTAGCAGCAATACCATTCATTATGGCAGCCATACCATGCTCTCTCACACCATAATGTATATATTGTCCTGTTGTGTTGATGCTATCCATTACAGACATTTCTTTACCTTTTGTATTATTTGAGCCAGTTAAGTCTGCTGAGCCTCCAAGTATCGGATGATTTTCTTTGAAATAATTTAATATTGCTTCAGAGGATTTTCTAGTAGCCTGATCAGAATTAAAATCTTTTAAATCTATTTCTATTTTATGAAATAACTTTTCTATGTCTTTATTTGATAAATTTGTGTGAGATATTGATTTAGTTTTTTTGTATATTTGTAAGTTTTTGGTGTATGAATTCCTCCAAATTTTTAAAAGTTTATCTGGAATTTGAAAAGGTTTTTCATTCCAAGATAATTTACTTCTCGTTAATTTCACTTCCTCTGAACCTAAGGGCGAGCCATGTGACGATGCTTTTGCAGATTTATTTGGGGAACCAAATCCAATAGTAGTTTTAAAATTTAGCAAACAAGGGACTTTTGATACTTGTGCTTTTTTTAAAAGTTTATAAATATTTTTATGATCATGACCTTTTCCGCTATGTACCTCCCAATTTACTGATTTAAATCTAAGGTTTGTGTTATCACTAAAAGCTAGGTCTGTGGATCCATCTATACTAATGTTGTTGTTATCGTATATTAGTATCAAATTATTAAGTTTTAAATGCCCAGCTAGACTTATTGCCTCCTGGCTAATTCCCTCCATTAAACAGCCATCACCACAAAAAACATATACCTTTGGAGCTTTGGACAATTTTTTCTCTTTTGATAGCTTTTTAAGCGCTATGGCCATTCCTACCGCATTTGAAATTCCTTGTCCAAGAGGGCCAGTCGTTATTTCTATTCCAGCATCTGGTTCATATTCAGGATGTCCTGCTGTGATGTGGCCCAATTGTCTAAAATTTTTAATTTGAGAAATTGTCATTTTTTTATAACCGGTGAGGTATAAAAGTGAGTAAAGCAACATCGAACCATGTCCATTAGATAAAACGAATCTATCTCTGAGTAACCAGTTTGGATCTTCGGGATTATGAATAAGAAAATCGTGAAAGAGCACTGTGGCAATGTCAGCCATTCCCATCGGCATACCAGGATGACCAGATTTTGCTCTTTCTACCGCATCAATTGATAAAAATCTGATACAATTCGCTAATTTAGTATAATTTTTCAATGGAATAACTTTTCTTAATAACTAATAATTAATGTATGAACGAATTTCAACAACAAATACTTCAAAAAATCGAGCAAATTGCATCAAAACTTCAGAATTATAAAACTAATAACCAAGAATTAATAAACGAGAAACAAGAATTAAAAGCGAAGATAGAATATTTAGAAAGAAGAGAGTCAGAATTAATGACCCAATTAGAAAATAACAAATCTGAGTTATCTGAAAAATCTCAACTTATTGATCAAGCAACGAATAAAATTGAAGAATTACTGGGTTCAATAGATATAGATGGCTAATTTAACTCTAACAATTGGAGGAAGACCACTAAAAATACAATGCTCCGATGATAATGTTGAAACAGTAAAAGAGATCGCTTCCTCAATTAGTAAACTCATAGATGATGAGAAGAAAGAAAATGTCCCTTTTTTAACATCCACACTTATTGCCTATCTTAAATCCATGGAGGATGTTTTGAAAAAAGAAAAAATATTGCAAGACTCTTTGAATAAGAAATTATTTTATGAGAGTCGTATTCAAGAATTACAGAATGAAAATAATCATCTAAAATCTGACATTGAGCAAATTTTTAAAAAACTTAATGATAATATAATCATTGAATAAAAAACAAATTCGAAAACATCATCTGGAGCTAAGAATGCGACTAAGCACTTCGGATTTAGATATTTTTTCCAATAAAATAAATTCAAAAATAATATATTTAATTGAAAAAATTAATCCAAATAGTTCTGTTGGTTTATTTTATCCATATAAAAATGAGGTAGATGTATTGAGAATTTCTGATGATTTAATAAATAAAAATATCAAATGTTTACTTCCCAAAGTAATATCAAAAGGATCCTCTTTAAAGTACTTTGAATATAACCCTCATAGTCCAAATTTGGAAAAAGGTTTTGGCGGCATTATGGAACCTAAGGGTGAAAAGACATTAGATCCTGATATAATTATTGCATCATGCTCCGCATTTAATGAAAAAGGTTTTAGGGTAGGCTATGGAGGAGGTTTTTTTGATAGAACTATTGAAGAATTGAAAAAAAAAGGAAATTTAAAAACTATTTTAGCTGCTTTTGAAATTCAAAAAACCAACTACAATTTTCAGGAGAGTTTTGACCAAAAAGTAGATTATATTTGTTCAGAACAACAAATCTATTCTTTATGAATTTTTTAGTGATAGGAGATGTTGTAGGTAGAACAGGTAGAACAGCTCTAAAAGAAAATTTAAAAAAGATTCAAGACCAATTCAAAATTAGCTTTACAATAATTAATGCTGAAAATTCAGCTGGTGGTTATGGACTTACGGGAAAAATTTATGAAGAGCTTATAAGTTGGGGGGCTGACGCTATCACTTTAGGAAATCATGCTTGGAAACAAAAAGAGATCATAGAATATATGGACCAAAATCCAGATCATAATATTATCAGACCTTTAAATTTCGAAGTTGGATCTCCTGGTAGGGGGTTTAAAATTTTTACTCATAAAAATGGAAAAAGAATATTGGTAAGCCAAGTTCATGGTCAAACATTCATTGACCTTCCCTTAAGTAACCCTTTTCATTCTATTGATACACAACTTTTATCTATAATTAATGACCATGAAATAGATTATTCATTTTTAGAGGTACATGCTGAGGTGACATCTGAAAAAAATGGTATAGCACAAAATTATGACGGAAAATTTACAGCTATATATGGGACTCATGTTCATATTCCAACATCAGACGCTAGGGTATTAGAAAAAGGCACTTGTTTTCAAACTGATATTGGCATGACAGGAGATTATAATTCTGTTATTGGTATGAAAAAAGAAAACGCTATCAAAAGAATGAGAACCGGATCGAACTCACATAGATTAGAACCCGCAGAGGGATTAGCCACTATTTCTGGAGCAGTTATAACTACAAAAGAGGGAGACACGAATTCAATTCAATCTATTCAAATAGGTGGTGTTTTGGATAGTAATTTATTATCTTAGCTCATGGCAGGACATTCAAAATTTAAAAATATTCAATATCGTAAAGGTGCTCAAGACCAAAAAAGAGCAAAACAATTTGCAAAAATAGGAAGAGAAATTCAAATAGCCGTGAAGATTGGAGGAACTGACCCAGAGTCCAATCCAAGATTGAGACTAGCAATGACAAACGCTCGAAGTGTAAATATGCCAAAGGATAATGTAGATAGAGCTATTAATAAAAATAATACTGAAGCTTCTGATTATTCAGAAGTTCGCTATGAGGGGTATGGTCCATTTGGAACGGCTTTTATAGTTGAGGCCTTAACAGATAATAAAAATAGAACAGCTTCAGAAATTAGATCTATTTTTTCAAAGAATGGTGGGAATTTGGGGGAGACAGGAAGTGTTAGCTTTAATTTTAATAAAGTAGGGGAAATACAATTAAAAAAAGATATTGATGATAGTGCACTAGAGGATTTACTCGAACATGGTTTAGAAGATTACAATATAGAGGATAACGTAACATACCTTTACTCATCTTTTGAGGCATTAGCATCCTTTGAGAAAATACTAGTAGATAAAAAATATGATATTGAAAGTGCAAATATTATTTGGAAGCCAAATTTAACTGTAAAAATTGAAAAAAAGGAAGAGCTTGACAAGCTTATTAAATTAAATGATGAGTTAGAAGATAACGATGACGTTCAAAATTGTTTTTCAAATCTTGATTTTGATAGTGAACTTTTAGAGGTTAATAATGCCTGATAAAGCTTGGAAAAATAGGGAAAGACTTGTAGCTAAGTTTTTTGGAGGTATGAGAAATGCCCTCAGTGGGATTAATTCAAAAGTTACTCATTCAGATGTAATTCACAATAATTTATTCATTGAGTGTAAATTAAGAGCTAAACATACAGCTATTAAATTATGGGATGATACAAAATCTTTAGCAGACAAGGAAAAAAAGACCCCAGTCATTGCATTATGTGAAAAAAATAGACCTGGTTTTTGGATAATGGTACATTCAGATGATTTTGAGAAAGTCTCTAAAGAACTTAAAAATAAAAATATAATTGATGAAGAATAATTAATGGAAGAAGTAGTCAACTTAGCATCCCTTGAAGGTTCGGTAGATTTCTCAATGATGGGAATGTTTCTAAAATCTGACTGGGTTGTAAAATTTGTAATAATATTACTAGTGATTTTTTCAATTCAATCTTGGAAGACAATCATTCAAAAAATTTTGTTAATAAATAAACTTAAGAAAATATCAAAAAAATTTGAAAACCATTTTTGGTCTGGGGTGTCTTTAGATGAGCTATACAAACAAATTGATGAATTTGATCAAGAAAGTTTCTCAAATATATTTAGAAATATTATGAATGAATATGAAAAATCTCGAATTCAGAAAAATAAAATAGACTCAGCTTTCATTCAAAGACTTTATACCTCTCTTGATTTAAGTATTGCTGTTGAAGATACAAATTTAAATAAAGGATTATCTTTTTTGGCTTCCTCTGGATCTGTAGCACCTTTCATAGGATTATTTGGAACAGTTTGGGGAATTATGAACAGTTTTCAAGCAATAGCAATTGCTCAAAATACTAATCTCGCTGTAGTTGCACCCGGTATTGCAGAGGCTTTATTTGTAACTGCATTGGGCCTTTTCGTTGCTATCCCCTCAACTGCTTACTACAACCTCATAACTTCTAAAATTGATGACTATTTGTCAGAGGCTGAGAGTTTTGGGAAGGATTTAGTTAATATAATTTCACGCCAAGTTAAATAATTATATGAGAAAAAAACATCGACCTGTTTCTAATATAAATGTTACTCCAATGGTTGATGTTATGTTGGTTTTACTTATTGTGTTTATGGTCACAGCTCCCCTTCTAACTGTGGGTGTTCCAGTTAATTTGCCAAAAGTTGAGGCTAGTTCTTTAGATGCACAAAAGGAACCACTTGAAATCTCAATTAATGAAAATAATGAAATTTACTTAGGTGAGGAATTAATACCTTTTGATGAGTTAATATTGAAAGTTAAAACTATTGCAGGCTCAAATACTGACATAAGAATTTTTTTAAGAGCCGATACTACAATTAGTTATGGAGAAGTAATGAAAGTTCTTGGTGCTCTAAACACATCTGGTTTTCTAAAAATTGCTCTTGTAACGAAAAAACCAAGTTAAGTGCCTACTATTTCACTATTTAATCCTTTTAGAAACTTAATCTTATTTATTGAAAATTTCAGTTACAAAAAAAGTGATTTTTATTTTCAAATATTCTCTTTTCTATTACATCTACTAATTTTGATACCAATGATAAATTTTACTTTTGAAAAAAAAATCAGTGATATTCCAATGATTTTACCAGTTGAAATGTTCATTATTGAAGAAGAGACAGCTGCACCTGAATTTGTCGAGGAGATAAATGAAATTGTTCCAACATTTCAAGAAGAGACTCCAAAACAGAATGAAACTGAGGCTATTGAACCAGATATAAAAGAAATAGCATCTCAAGAGTCAATTGAACCAATAGTTCAAGATACTAATGAAGAAGTATTAGTTGATAACTCTGCAGACAAAACAAATGAATTTATCATTGATGAGAAAGTAAAACCTGAAATTAAAAAACCAGAGGAGGAGACACCGCCACCGATAGAAAATGATTTTGAGATTAAATTAAAACAAAAACCTGAACCTAAAGAGATACCTGAACCTAAAAAAGATATTGAGATTGTTGTAAAGAAAAAGCCTGTAAAGAAAACTTTCAATGTTAGTACTGTTCTAAAAGATTTAGAAAATCAAGATAAAGAATTTAAAAAAGAGCAGGAAGCATCCGAAGTCAAACAAGAGGAAGTTTTCACAGAAAAAGTTGGACCATCGATGACAATATCAGAAATTGATTTATTAAGGCAACAATTACATGGCTGCTTAAATCTTAATGTTGGTGTCGCAAATTTAAAAGAAATAAAACCTGTTATTTACATTGAAGTTAACCCTGATCGAACTGTAAAAAGTTCTAAAGTAGTCAATAAAGAGAAATTAAATGATCCATCATTTAGAACTGCTGCTGAAGCTGCAATGAGAGCAGTAAATAATCCAGATTGTAGCCCTCTTTTATTACCCGCAGATAAATATGAACAGTGGAAAGAAATTAACTTTACTTTTGATTTCAGCTGGATGTTTGATTAATAAAAATCTAAGATAAGAGTTGAGTAATCGGCTTTAAATATTCTTATGATTAAAAAAATCCTAATAATTTTGTTTTTTTCATTTAATGCAAACGCTGCATTAGAGGTAACCATTGCACAAGGTAAAGTTGAGCCTACTCCCATAGCTATAACTCAAATTTTTGGAGCTGACTCAGACACAGCTAGATACGGAAACACACTTAGACAAATTATTTCAAATAATCTTACCAATTCTGGGCTTTTTTATACTGTGAATGAGGACCTTTACATTCAATCAGACAATTTAGTTGAAAAAGTTCCACGTTTTGAAGACTGGAAATTAATCAAAGCACAGTTTTTATTAAGCGCAGATGTCAGTAAAATCGATAAAGGTATTAGACTACGAATGAGACTTTACGATGTCTTTAATGCAAAAGAGATAGAGAAATTACAACTAACAATACCCGATGAAAATTTAATTAGAAGGGTGGGTCATACAGTAAGCGACATTGTTTATGAAAGAATTACTGGTGAAACAGGTTACTTTGATACAAGAATTGTTTACGTTTCTGAAATTGGCCCACTAGACCAAAGAGTAAAAAGATTAGCCATCATGGATCAAGATGGTCATATAGATAGTCATCAATTTTTAACAGATGGAAAAAATATGGTTTTAACTCCACGCTTCGCACCGAATAAACAATTAATAACATACATGGAGTACAAAAATAATCTTCCAAGAGTTTATATTTATAATCTTAAAACTGGTGAAAGAGAAATTGTTGGCGATTTTCCTGGTATGACTTTTGCACCGAGATTTTCACCAGATAGCCAAAGTGTAGTAATGTCTTTTTCAGATCCTAACAATGCAGCTAATTCTGAGATATATTTAATGGATTTAAATACCCGATCTCGCTCAAGATTAACAAATGACTCCGGAATTGATACATCACCCTCTTTTTCTCCTGATGGAGGTAGAATTGTTTTTAACTCTGATCGTGGCGGTAGCCCACAATTGTTCATAATGGACAAGAATGGAGATAACATAAAAAGAATTTCTAAGGGTAAGGGTGTATATGGAAATCCAGTTTGGTCGCCGAGAGGTGACTTGATAGCTTTTACCAAGTTAACCCAAGGTAATTTTCACATTGGGGTAATGGATACAAATGGAAATAATGAAAGAGTGATAGTTAGAGACTTTGCTTTAGAGTCACCTGCTTGGTCTCCAAATGGTAGATATTTAATATTTCATAGACAAAAAAGGTCAAATCTTGATGGAACAGGCGGGGAAGTAACAATACATTTTATTGACATAACTGGATACAATGAGAGAATCATTCCTACACCAAGAGATGGAAGTGACCCAGCTTGGTCTCCTTTATTGTGAAAAATCTAAAAAAATCAACAAAACTCTTAAAATTTTAATAATAATTATCTTGATTTCCAAAAAATTCAGTGTTTAGTTAGCATTACTATAGTAAGAATATATTTACGCGGAGATTTATAATAATGTTTAAAAAATTGTTTATGCTTATTGTTGCGGGTTTTTTCCTTGCTTCATGTGCTGCTACTAATACAGATCAAGGCGGAGATGTTGATGCAGCCTCTGCTAGTACAACTTCCTCAGGAGGTGAAATAACAGCTGGTACACAAGAAGATTTAATCGTTAATGTAGGCGACAGAGTCTTTTTTGAGTTTGATAGCTCTGAACTTACTGTTGATGCTCAAGCAACACTTGATGCTCAAGCAGCTTGGTTAATGCAATACCCTGACACTAACATAACTGTTGAAGGTCATGCAGACGAAAGAGGTACTCGAGAGTATAACCTGGCTTTAGGAGATAAAAGAGCTTTTTCAGTTTATTCTTATCTGGCCCAAGCTGGAGTTGATACTAACAGAATGGAATATGTAAGCTGGGGTAAAGAAAGACCAGAAGTTATTGGTTCAGACGAAACCGCTTATAGTCAAAATAGACGCGGCGTTACAATAGTCAGTAATTAATTTAATTTCATTAAGGTGCTCTTTTATTTGAAGAGCACCAAAAACTCTATGAAAAAAATAAACATAATTTTGGTTATTTTTTTCCTCATCTTATCTAGCCAACAAGTAAAATCTGAGAACGATAATCAACTTTCAGTAGAGATAGACAGAATAAAAAATGATATTATTGATCTTCAAAAGTTTGTTTATAAAAATGAAACTTCATCAAATAAATTTAATGACTCAAATGACAAAATCAATTTAGATGATTTGAAACTGTTAATTAATGATATTTCAAAAAGTGTAAAATCATTAGAAAAACAAATTTCTGACATCAAAGATGATGTGAGTAATTTATATTCTTTATACACTTCAGGTGACTCTGATAAAAATAAAATTATTAATACATCTGAACAATTGAATATTGAAGAAAGTTCATCGAACATTGTAGCAAACTCTCAAGACGACCAATTATTAGGACAAATTAGTCTATCTGAACTTGAGGAGGATGAAATAAAAACTACTGAAATTTCTAATGACGAGGTTAGTGAGACAACATCACTAATGATCTTAGAGAAAGAGGAACTTAAAGAAATAGAAATAAAATCTGTCTCAAAAGTGAATACCACTGTGCTTAATGATTTAGAACAATTAATTAAAGAGAGAGAAATTGAGTTGAATAAACCGAAAGTTAACGTCAAAGAACAGTTAAAAATTGCAAAAACAAGCTTCGCAAGTCTAGATAACAAATCTGCCATTGAGAGTCTTTTGCTTATAGTTAATTCCAACACAGAACAAAAAGAAATTTTAGCTGAGTCTTATTATCTTCTCGGTAGAACTTATTTCTTAGAAAATGAAATTATTGAGGCTGTAAAATATTTTGGAATTAGACACAGAGATTTTTCTTCAATTCCAAAATTTAAATCTGAAAATTACTTTTGGCTTGGTAAGTCTCTTTTTAGTATCGGAGACCAAGAAAATGGCTGTTTGATATTAGAAGACCTAATTTTTTCAAATGATTATTTAGATAACATAAAAATAATAGAGTCAGCAAAATCTCTTCAAACTGATAAAAACTGTGGTTTTATCATTGATTAATGAAGTATCAATCTTTAACGATTTAAAAAATTATCTTAAAAATTATATTAAGCCCAACGAAAAAGTATTAATTTTAATTTCTTGTGGGCTTGATAGCACAGTCCTCTTTGATTTAATAATAAAATCAAAATATTTATATTATAAAAATATATATTTTTTAATTTTTGACCACCAAACAAGGTCAGAAGGAAAATATGAAATTAAACAGTTTATTAAATTTTATAGTCTCTCTGATAAAAATATTTCAATAAAAAAATTATCTTTAAAAAATAAGAATGTAGCTTTTCAAAATAAATCTAGATCGATCAGGTATGATTTTTTAAAAAAATTTTCTAAAAAAAGAAAAATTGAAAATATATTTCTTGGTCATCATCTCGATGATCTAAATGAGACTTTTTTTATGAGAAAAATTCAACAATCTGGCACTGCAGGTTTATCAAAAATTTTTTTAAGTGAATATAAGGGAGTCAAATTACATCGTCCGTTAATTCATTACACAAAAAAGCAAATTAAAAATTATGCTATTTGTAATAAACTTATTTGGTTTGAGGATAGAAGCAATCTAGAGTTAGACTACACAAGGAATAAAATAAGACACTTCTTATCATCAAATAAACTTTATTCTAGAATAAATAGAGAAAGATTAATTTTTTCAGAAACAAATCAAATAGAATTTTTGCACGATAATTTCTTTAAAAGAAAACGATATAAAATTTTTCAGATTGAGATAGGAAAATTTAATAATTTGAATGAAAATCTTAAATTTCTAGTTATCCAATCATTTTATTATAAATATCGAAATTTGTTCAAAAAACAAATTCGAGATGAAAATATATGGAATTTTATTAAAATTTTAAAAATTATATTACAAAATGGCAAAGAAAGGTCAGTATTTTCAGGGAAAGTTAGTGCCATAAATAAAAAAATATGTATAAATCTCCTTTAGCACTTTAAACGTATGTTACATTAACTATATTAAGTATATGAAAAACTTTTCTAAAAACATTTTTGTATGGATTATTATTAGCCTTATATTACTTGGGTTATTCAATGTGTTTAAGAACTCTCAAAGAGATTACACATCTGTAACTTATACTTATTCTACACTTTTAGATAAAGCTCAAAATGGTGAAATAAAATCTGTTGAAATTCAAGGAAATAATATTTTTGGTCAAACTATGGACGGTGTAGATTTCACAACTTATGCTCCAAGAGACCCCAATCTTATCGAAACACTCAGTAATAACGAAGTTGTAATAGATGCAAAACCCGAGCAATCTGGTATGCATCCATTACTTAGTATATTTGTCTCTTGGTTTCCTATGCTTTTACTAATAGGGGTATGGATTTTTTTTATGCGCCAAATGCAATCAGGCAAAGGTGGAGGCGCACTAGGTTTTGGAAGATCAAAAGCCAAACTATTGAATGAAAATAAACAGAAAGTAACTTTTAATGATGTAGCAGGAATTGATGAAGCTAAACAAGAGTTAGAAGAAGTTGTGTCATTTCTAAAAGACCCTCATAAATTTCAAAGGTTAGGTGCTAAAATACCAAAAGGTGCTCTTTTAGTAGGCCCTCCAGGTACTGGTAAGACTCTTCTTGCACGAGCGATTGCTGGTGAAGCTGGTGTTCCATTTTTTTCTATATCTGGTTCAGATTTTGTTGAAATGTTTGTTGGCGTTGGAGCAAGTAGAGTTAGAGATATGTTCGAGCAAGGAAAGAAAAATGCTCCATGTATTATTTTTATTGATGAGATAGACGCAGTTGGTAGACACAGAGGGGCAGGATTAGGTGGTGGAAATGATGAAAGAGAGCAAACCTTGAATCAGCTTTTAGTTGAGATGGATGGCTTTGAGGCTAATGAGGGAGTTATTATTGTAGCTGCAACAAATAGACCTGATGTCCTAGACCCAGCATTATTGAGACCTGGACGTTTTGACAGACAAGTTGTAGTTCCCGCACCCGATATAATCGGTAGAGATAAAATTTTAAAAGTTCATACAATAAAAATTAAGATGGATAAATCTGTTAAAACCATTTCAATTGCAAGATCAACACCTGGTTTTTCTGGAGCAGATTTAGCAAACATAGTAAACGAGGCTGCTCTCATAGCTGCGAGAAAGAACAAAAAAATTGTTACTATGGATGATTTTGAAGATGCAAAAGATAAAGTTATGCTTGGAACTCAAAACAAATCAAAAATAATATCTGACAGTGAAAAAGAAGTTATTGCCTACCATGAAGCTGGGCATGCTCTAGCTAACCTTCATTGTAAGCACGCCGACCCTATTTATAAATCTTCAATCATCCCTACTGGAAGAGCTCTAGGGTTTGTAATGAGTGTACCAGAGCAAGATAAAGTAATTCATCGTAAAGATGAATATCTTGATAAACTTGTTGTTACTGTTGCTGCTCGTATAGCTGAAGAAATTATTTTTGGCCCTGAAAAAATAGGATCTGGCGCTGCCGGAGATATTCAACAAGTAACTAATTTAGCTAGAGCAATGGTCACACAAATGGGTTATAGCGATAAACTTGGAAGAGTGAGATATACTGGTAATCAAGAGGAGGTATTTTTAGGACATTCTGTTACTCAATCTAAAAATATTTCAGAAGAAACTGCAAGAATAATTGACCAAGAAGTTATTCGCCTTGTTGAGGGTGCCGAAACTAAAGCAAGAAAGATACTAACTGAAAATATAAAAGATCTTCACACCATCGCTAAAGGACTTTTAGAATATGAGACTTTAACTGGTGAGGAAATTAAAAATTTAATTAAAGGTATTAAACCTAAGAGAGACGATGATTTTTCATCTGATAGTAACAATGACTCTGATGAGAAAAAAGAGACCTCAAGGAAGGGCCCTTTACCTTCTTTTACAAAAGATCAAAATTTTCCTCTTCCAAATTAGAAACATTTCTATTACTAAATACCTCATATGAGATTATTCGGTACAGACGGAATAAGAGGTGAAGTAGGCAAATATCCTTTAACCGCAGAAAATGTTCTTAAGCTTGCAAAAGCTTCTTCTCTTGTTTTAATGAAGAAAAATTCAATCTCAAGAGTGGTTATTAACAAAGACACTAGACTATCCGGCTATATATTTGAACCTGCTTTAACTTCTGGTTTTATATCTATGGGAATTGAAGTGATACTAGTTGGACCTTTACCGACTCCTGCTTTAACAGTTTTGAGTAAATCTCTTAGAGCGGATTTTGCTGTTATGATTACAGCATCACACAATCCATATCAAGACAATGGATTAAAATTTTTTTCAGGACAAGGCTTAAAGATTTCTCCTGAAGAGGAAAATAAAATAGAACATTACTTTTTTAATTATGACTTTGATAATTTTAAAATTAAACAATCAAGTTATGGTAAAGCTATAAGACTTAAAAATGCAATAGGTAGGTACTCAGAGGCTCTTAAACAAAGTGCTGATAAAAATTTGAACTATAGTAAACTAAAAGTCTTATTAGATTGCGCAAATGGCGCTTCTTACAAAGTAGCCCCAGAAGTTTTATTTGAATTAGGTCTTGACTTACAAACTATCGGAAATCAACCCTCTGGCACCAACATTAATAAAAATTGTGGTTCTTTATTTCCCCTTAAGGCCTCAAATTTAGTTAAGAAAAAAAAATGTGACATTGGAATATGCTTAGATGGTGATGGTGATAGGGTCATGATTATTGACGAAAATGGAAAATTGTTAAGTGGTGAAGAAATAATTTATATATTTGCTAAATATTATCTTTCTGAAAAAAAAATATATAAGGGTTCCATAATTGTTACTAACGAAATAGCAAATCACGGACTTGATATTTCTTTAAAAAAAATAGGTCTAAAATTAAAAAGAGTCAAGGTAGGAGACAAAAATATTCTAAAAGAAATAATTGATAATTATTATTTCTTTGGCGGGGAACCCTCAGGGCACTTTATATTTAAAGATGACATGTTAATTGGTGATGGAATGTCAACGGCTATTAGATTGTTAACTTTGATGCTCAAAGAAAACAAAAAGTTATCTGTTTTAAAAAAAGGTATTGATTTGCTAGATGTTGTAAATATCAACCAGAGAATAGATAGAGAAAAGTTTTATTTACATCAAGAGAGTATTTATAAAAAATTAAATAAATTACTAAAAAATCTCGAAATTATCTTCAATATACGCCCCTCAGGTACAGAGCCTCTTTTAAGAGTGAACTTGCAATATGATAAAAGAAATATAAAAGTAAATACTCTTAATAAATTGAAAAGACAAATAATAAAAATTATTTCAAATGCTTGTTAATTCTTTTGACACAAAATATGCTAAAACAGCTTCTAAATATGAGATTTTAGATAACTCATTTGCAAAAATTTTAAGCTCTAAAAAAAAATTCTCACGAATTTTTACCTCTGTTATTGAAAATAAATCTTTAAATTCACTTTCAAAAGTTACGCTTCGTTCAGATATAACAGGTCAAGTAATAAATACAATATTGACACATGACTCAAGCTCTAAGCATTTTCTTTATTACATGGGAGATGTTTTCAAGAAAGAAGAAACAAACAAAAGTATAAAACAATTTAGACAACATGGAGTTGAAATTATAAATTTACCGAAAGAAAAATCATTTAAAGAAGTTTTAGAAATTTTAGAAAAAATTTTGAAAAATATACATAAAAAAAACTATACCTATGTTTTTACTGATCCAAAATTAAAAAAAAATATTACTTATCTTCTTGATATTAAAGAAACTAAAAATAATATTTTTAAGTTTGTTAATATTTTTAAAAACAATGTTAATTCACCATACGAATTAAATCTAGAAAAAGACTTTTTCTCTCAAGATTATCATCAAGACATTTTTTTTTACGTTTATTCAAATGTATCAAAAAAAATATTAGCTCAAGGTGGTGGATACCAATATAAAAAAGGATCAAAAAAAGTTGAGGGTTTTGGTTTCTCATGTAATGTTGACTATATGGCTGAATTAACCTAATGAATAAGGCTGTTATCGGACTTCAGTGGGGTGATGAAGGTAAAGGTAAAATTGTCGACTTTTTATCAGAAGACTTTGATTTGGTAGTCAGGTATCAAGGAGGTAATAATGCTGGTCATACAGTTATCGTTGATAATAATACTTATAAATTAAATCTAATTCCATCAGGTGTAATTCGAGGCAAAGATTGTTATTTAGGGCAAGGAGTAGTTCTTGATCTAGAACATTTCTCTAAAGAATTTAATCAAATTAGAAAAAAAGTTCTCAATCCAAAAGTATTCTTGTCATCAAATATATCACTTATTTTAGATTATCATAAACAGCTCGATAAAATTAATGAGTCTATATTAAATAATAACAAAAAAATTGGCACTACATCTAAAGGTATTGGACCTGCATATCAGGATAAGGTAGGAAGAAAAAGTATTAAATTATACGATTTAAAGTCTAAAAATATTATTGAAGAAAAAATTTATGCAATAAAGAGATTCTACGATCCTATTTTAAAAAAATTTAATGAAAGTGAAATTAATGTAGAACAAACTACTGAAGATTTAATTAGCTTTTATGACTTGGTAAAAGATTTAATTGTAGATAATTCATTTGTTAAAAAAGTGTACAGAAACAAAAAAATATTATTTGAAGGTGCACAGGGAGCTCTTCTTGACTTAGATCACGGCTCATACCCTTTTGTCACTTCTTCAAATACTGTTTCATCAAATATTATTATCGGCTCTGCATTGCAAGTTGATTATCAAACAATTGGTATATTTAAAGCTTATGCAACTAGAGTTGGCAATGGTCCATTCCCTTCTGAGTTATTTGATGATATCGGAGATTATATAGCTGAAAAAGGCGTTGAATTTGGAACAGTAACTAAAAGAAAGAGAAGGTGTGGATGGCTAGATTTAGTTTCTTTAAAGTATAGTTGTGAAATAAATCGTGTAACTGAACTTTGTATGACTAAAGCAGATGTGTTAAACAATTTATCTGAAGTCAAAATTTGTAAAAGTTATAATTCAAAAAAATACGAAGATATAAATTTTAGCGAAAGCGAAATATTAGACTCTTTATCACTAGAAAATAGTGATTTTGAAGTTTTTTCATCTTGGGGTAACATTACAAAATTAAGTAAATTTGAAAATCTCCCTGATAATTTAAAAAAATTTACCTCATATATCGAGAACTATTTAAATATACCCATTAAGATTATCTCATTAGGTCCTGAGAGAAACCAAACTATTATTAGATAATTTACGATTTTGTTAAAAGTTTCTGATTAGAGATTAATTTGATCTCATCCTGAAGTTTTTTAATAGCTTTATTCTCTATTTGCCTAACTCGTTCTCTACTTATTGAATACTTTTGGCTTAAATCCTCCAATGTTTTAGGCTCCTCATGCAATCTTCTAGCAGTTAAAATCTCCATCTCTCTTGGTTCTAGTTTTGCCACTGCTTGTTGATAAAGCTCTTTTCTTTTAATAAATTCATCATTTTGTTCAACTTTTGAGACAGTATCATTTGTTTCATCTTCTATTTGATCAATCCATTCTGTTTCATTTTCATCGTTTATTGGGGTGTTCAATGAAAAATCATGATTAAAGACTCTTCCTTCCATTTGTTTTACCTCCTCTTCAGTTACTCCAAGGTCATCAGAAATAGATTTAATTTGATCATTAGTTAGATAGCCTTCCTCATATTTTTTTAATTGATTTCTCAATCTCCTAAGATTGAAAAAAAGTTTTTTTTGAGCTGCTGTAGTTCCTATTTTTACTAATGACCAACTATGTAAAACATACTCTTGAATTGAAGCTCTAATCCACCAAATAGCATAAGTTGCTAATCTAAAACCCTTATCAGGATCAAATTTTCTAATTGCTTGAATAAGACCTAAGTTACCCTCGGAGATTAAATCAAATAAAGGTAAACCATATCCCTTGTATCCCATTGCTATTTTTGCTACTAAGCGTAAATGACTAGTCACAAGTTTTTGAGCAGCTTTAGTATCACCATTCTTCAGCCAATCTATAGCTAGTCTTTTTTCCTCCTCACCTGATAAAATAGGAAACTGATTAATCTTTTTCAAATAAGGATAGATATCATTTTCAGAAGTAATAACAGGAAGTAAATTTTTGTTTTGAATATTCATTGTAGATTTATACTTAATTTTTTCATGTCAATGGGTAAATCACAAGTAATTGTAATTTGTTTATGAAATATTGGATGAAAAAATTCTATTTTATAGGAATGTAGGGCTTGCCTAGGAAATAGTGAAACTAAGTTCCTTATATTATCAGCCATATTATTCAAACGAAATTTTTGCTCTTTGTTAAGACTATAATCTTTGTCTCCAACTATTGGAAGTCCTAAACTTAAAAGGTGTACTCTAATTTGGTGAGTTCTACCAGTTATTATCTCACAATCTAAGAGACTTATTGAACCATGAAATGTTTTAATATTTTTCACCTTAGTTATTGCATTTTTACCTAAACTTTCAGTTACATTAAATTTTGTTCTTCGCACTTTGTTTCTAGATATATTTTTATTGATCTCAATATTATTTTGATTAAGTACACCATAGGTAAAGGCAAGATAATTTTTTTTTATATTTCTATTTTTAAACATTTCCTTAAATTTATTTTTTGAAATAGAATTTTTTGTAATTATTATAACCCCACTAGTATCCTTATCTAAACGATGAACGATACCCTCCTTTAATTGTTCGTCATCATCTATTGTGAATTGATCTTTTAGACTTTCCTGCAAGCTAGGACTAAAATCAAATTCATTCTTTTTATGTGTAAGAAGCCCAGTTGGTTTATTTAATATTGCTATATATTTGTCCTCGTATAATATTTCAATTTTAAAGTCTTTATAAAAATATGATTTATTCATAATATATATGTTAAAAAAAAAATTTTTAATTAGTTTAGTGATTATTCAAGGTTTATTAATAATCATCGGAATAATAGCAATAATTTTTGGAGTTTTCTATAAAATGAATACTAGCAATAAATCTATTAGTATAATTAATAAAAATATTGATTTGAATGAGATTTACCTAATAAACGAAAATCAATATCAGCAAAAATTAATATTTGATGATAAAGCAGTTTTTCAAATTGTTGATATTGAGTCTAAAAAGGTTTTGAAAGAGGTAATTATTGAAAAAAATTAAATTTATTGTGATAGCAGGCTCATCAGGAGGACATATATTACCTGCATTAAAATATCTTAATAGTTTAAGTATTGTCAGAGAGCCAAACGAAATACTTTTTATAACAAATGAAATTGGAAAAAACTATTTAGACAAAATAAAAAATGATAAAATTAATATACTTGTTATAAACTCTAAAAATAAATTTAATTTCATTTTAAGGATATTGTTGAATTTATCGTCACTTTTTGTATATAACAGAAAGATTACTTTAATTGGTTTTGGTGGTTTTATTACAACACCTGTACTTCTAATTTCAAAAATATTCAATTTTTTTTTATTTTCCTCAAACAAAATTTTCATTCATGAGCAAAATTATATATATGGTTTAGCAAATAAAATTAATTATTTTATTGTAAATAATGCTTTTATTTCATTTCCAAAAAAAAATATACGCAATAAAGAAATACTTGTTGGTAATTTTTTTCTTGATCAAAAAGAATTAAGAGAAAAGATCGATAATAGTTTTATAAATATTTTACTAATTGGCGGAAGTGCTGGTTCATTAGACTTAAATTATAGAATGTTAAAAGAATTAGCAAATTTAGACAGGAAACATATAGAAAAAATTAAATTTTTTATACAACTACCTCAATCTCACTATGAGTCTTTAAAAAACAAGTATACCGATCTTATTGATAGTAGTAAGTTCACATTTTTTTCTTTTAAAAATAATTTAAATCTACAAAAGTATGACCTTATTCTTTCAAGATCTGGCTCAGGTTCTATTAATGAAATTTTGTATTATACAAATAATGTATATTTTATTCCCCATTTGGTATCTAGAGATCAACATCAAAAATTTAATTTGAGTTATTTCCGTTCTCATAATATGAGCAAGAGTAAATTTCATATACCAACTAATAAAAGAATAATTAATCAATTTTATTTTAACACCCTAATCAACCCTCATGCTATTGATAAAATTATTTGTTACACTACACGATGAACTTTTCAGAATTATCATCACGTAAAGTACATATAATAGGTATAAATGGTATTGGTATGAGTGCTTTGGCGATTTATCTAAAAGACAATAATATTAATGTAACAGGCAGTGATATTACTTACAATAATACTACTACCAATTTAGAGAAACATAAAATCCCTGTATTCATAGGTCATAAAATTTCTAACATTAAAGATAGAGATATTATTTTCTACTCCTCAGCTATAAAAAATAATCCAGAAATTAGAGAAGCACAAAAAAATAAAATACCTTGTTATAACAGATCCAAGCTGCTCCAGCTTATATGTAAAGATAAATTTACAATTGTAATTTCTGGGTCTCATGGAAAAACATCATCTACATCTTTATTAGGGCATTTATTAGTATGCGCTGGTCTTAACCCTACAATTATATCAGGAGGAATTATGCATAATTTTGGTCAAAACATATACCTTACAAACAGTAAATATGTAGTCGTTGAGGCAGATGAAAGCGATGGAACAGTTTTTAAATTAAGTCCAAAATATTTACTCTTATTAAATATTGATAGAGAGCACATGGATTTTTATAGATCCTATTCTAATTTTAAGTCAAGAATTGAAAAATATATTCAAAACCTAGCCCAACAAAATACTAAAATATTTATTAACAATGATGATTATTTCCTTTCCTCATTAAAAAAATATTCTAATAAAATCAAAACATTTGGGTCAAATACAAAAGCAAACTATAGCTATAAATTAATTAAGCTGACCCATAAAAAATCAATATTTGATATTCTAAAAGGTAAAAAAATTTTATCTAAAAATATATCAACTAATTTACTAGGAGAACACAATGTACAAAATATAACAGCAGTTCTCACAATTTTAGACGATTTGGGATATGAATTAAAAAAATCTCATATCCTTAATTTTAAAGGTACAAAAAGAAGAATGAATATTCTTGGCAAATTAAATAACTCAACTTTTATAGATGATTATGCGCATCATCCAACTGAAATAGAAAAATTAATCAACATCTCATATTTGTATAAAAATAAAGAAGTTATTCTAATTATTGAACCTCACAGATACTCAAGGTTAAATGATTTATATGATCAATATTTAAATATTTTAAGAAATATAAATAATTTAATTATCTTAAAAACATACGAAGCTGGTGAAAGCTTTAAAAGAGGTATGAAAACCTCTAAAAACTTAGTTAATGATTTAAATGTCTTGAATAACCAAAAAACCAGATATATTGGAAATTATCAGGATTTATTTAACATGTTAGATCAATTTATATTAAATAATAATAGGGAAAGTATAATTTTCTCAGCTGGAGCAGGGGATATATCAAACCAAATTCGTTTTTTTTATGACTCAAGAAAATAATAAAAATTTAGTAATCAACTATTCATCTGCAAAATATTCTTGGTTAAAAACAGGTGGTAAAATTAAAAACCTTTATAAAATTAATAGTCAAACCGAACTAATAAATTTATTTAATGGAAATCAAACTATAAATAAATCTTTACTAGTTATAGGCAATCTTTCAAATACTTTAATAAAAGATGAGGGTTTCAAAGGCATAGGAATAAAATTGCAAGGAGATTTTGCAAATATTCAAATTAATTCTGATCATATTTTAGTTGGTGCCGCTGTCTTAGATAATTATTTTTCAAAGTTTTGTTATAAAAAGGGTATCAAAGGTTTTGAATTTTTGTACACAATTCCAGGCTCTATTGGTGGAAATATTTTTATGAATGCTGGCTGCTACAATCATGAAATTAAAGACAAATTAATAAGTGTAATTTTTTTTGATATAAATGATAAAAAAATTTATGAAAAAAATATTAATGAATTGCAATTCGATTATCGTAAAGGTTTCCAAAAAAAAAACACTATTATATTATATGGAAAATTTAAAATTTTTCACGGTGATCAGAATAATATAAAAAATTTGATGCAGGAATATGAACGTATCAGAAACCAAACACAGCCCCAAAAAGTTAATTGTTGTGGAAGTATTTTTAAAAATCCAACTAATGAAAGTGCTTGGAAACTAATTAAGTCCTCTATAGATGAAAGCTTTTATCGTGGTCCAATTAAATTGTCAAAAATACATTCAAACTTTTTTGAAAATGAACCATACGTAAGTGCAAACAGTATAAATCTATTTATTTCAAAAATTCAAAATAAAGTTAAAGAGAAGCATAAAATTTTACTTGAAAAAGAATTAAGATTTATAGATTGATAAAAAAAAATATTAAATTCTATAAAATTCTTGTTGTAGCTGGTGGATGGTC
Source organism: uncultured Alphaproteobacteria bacterium (assembly GCA_902617465.1). Lineage (GTDB taxonomy): Bacteria > Pseudomonadota > Alphaproteobacteria > HIMB59 > HIMB59 > HIMB59. The sequence goes on from CACMWO010000003.1 coordinate 40,078, forward strand.
TGATGAAAGAGAAGTATCTATAATGTCTGGTAAGAATGTTTTTTCATGTTTAAAAGAAAATAAATTCAATGTTAAATATTTTGATTTAAAAAAAAATAACATCAAAAAAATCTTAAAATATAAACCAGATATTATATTTAATTCTCTTCATGGTGAATATGGTGAAGATGGAGGCTTAAGCACTTTTGCACAAAAACATAACATAATAATCACACACTCTGATAGCATTACATCAGCCCTTTGTTTTAATAAACGTTTGTTGAAAAATTATTTAAAAAAAGAACATAAAATCTTGTCACCTAATGAGATCGTAAATAATAAACAGATAGAATTTCCAATAATTTCAAAGCCTAATTGGGGTGGCTCGTCTCAGGGAATAGAGTTCATAAATGATAAAAATAAATTTAAAAAAAGAAAAAATAACAATCAAAATTTGATCGAAGAAATAATTAACGGTAAAGAACTAACGGTAACTGTAATTGAATTTAACAATAAAATTAAGGCCTTAGGTGTTACAGAAATTGAATTTAATAATCTGCATTATGATTATATTGCAAAATATACAAAAAATAAAAGTCTACATTTCCTACCAGCTCGAATTTCTAAAAAACAGTATAATTTTCTTATGAATCTATCAAAAAAAATATTTATTATTTGTAAATGTAGAGCAATAGCAAGGCTAGATTATATAGTCAGCAACAAAAATGGAAGAATATATTTGTTAGAAATAAATACACATCCTGGTTTGACTAAAATATCTCTAGCTCCTGAACAGGCTAATTACCAGGGCATTTCTTATTTTAATTTATTACAGCAAATTATAAATAAATCTTTATGAAATTGACAAATAGAGATATTTTAATATATCCATTATCTTTAATTTTTTTTCTATTTTTTATTTATTTTTCAATTAATTTTTTAATTAAAAAACCATATGAAATTATTAATTTTTTAGAGTCTGATATTCACAAAGATTTTGAAATTGAGATAGCAAATAATTTAAACGATATAAATAATTATTTAAAAGAATATTTGTTTATTGAAAGCCACTCACTCCATCGTATAGACAACAAAATAAACATAAAGATTACACTTAATAAACCATTTGCAAGAAATAATTTAACTAATGAAGTAATATTTATTGATAATATAAAAGCTCCTTTAGATTATTTCAAATCCAGTTATTTAGATAACATCAAACTAATTGATATATCTAAAAATGGTATTTATATAAATAAATACTTAAAAGAGAACTATCAAACTTTATCCTCTTATTTTAATATTGCACAAATAGAATATATAGACGATAGAAGATACAATTTAGTTTTAAGTAATGGTAGGATTGTTATGCTTCCTAAAGTGATTGATTCCAAATTGTTGTATTTTATTGAAAAAAATATTGATTTAATTGACAAAAGTACGAATTATAAGCAGTTTTTGGATTTAAGAAATTTTCACAATAAAACAATAAGATTAAAGTAATTGAATAATTATAAAACAATAATTGAAATCGGATCTTTTTCTATCAAGACAATTATTTATGCCGAACTTTTGGAGGGAGCTTCAATAATTGGGACTGGCAAGACTAGAACAATGGGATACACAGGTGAAGAAATAGAGAATTTTGATAATTTTATTGACTGTATAAAAAATTCTATAGTTCAAGCTGAAAAACAAGCAAATTATATTATTAAAGATGCATACATTCTTATTACCAATCATAGTGTTAAAATTAAAAAAACACAAAAAGATCTCAATCTAAATGGAGCTATTATTGAAAAAAATGATTTAAGAAAAATTTCGAGGATTAAAATTTCTAAAGATGAAAACTATCATTATAATCTTTATACCTCGCATTATAAAATTGATGATAAACTGATAACAGACAACCCCGTAGGTTTAAATTGTAAAAAATTATCAATAATATCTTTGGTTGCAATGATTGATATAAAAAAAATAAACCTTCTAAATAATATATTTCAAAAATTACAGATTAAAATTATAAATTATCTAGACTCTACAACTTCCTATTATTTTTATTTAAAGAATAAACCTAAAACTAAAACAGATGTAATACTTATAGATTATGGTTTTAATAATATAAATATAATTATGATTAAAAATAAAGTCCTTCATTTTATTAAAAAAATTTCACAGGGTAGTAAAAAAATTTCTAATGATTTAGTGAATATTCATAATATTAGTTTTGATTTTGCTGAAAAACTCAAAATTTCAACAATTGATTTATCTGATACTAGAAATTCAACAGTTGAGATTCCCATATGGGAAGAGTTTGGTGATAACAAAAAAAAAAATGTTGGACATGATAATTTAAAAGAAATTGCAGTTGATCGTTTGGATGAAACTTTTGAATTAGTTTTTAAATCTTTACCAAAAGATAAGAGTTTCTATTCGTATTTGTTTACTGGTGGCGGGTCACAAATAAAAAATTTTTATAATTATTTTAGAACAAAATTTGGCTATGATATTCAATTCCTAGAACCACCAAAGTCCTGCGGTATTCCAAAGGTTTTAAACGATGCGAGTATAATGTCCCTTTATTCATGCTATTGGCTTTTGACTAATAAAAGCCTTATAAATGAAAATTTTATTCAAAAAATTGATTCTTTTTCAAAGAAAATATGGTACAAAAGATTCGTAGACCTACTATAGGTTGATTTGCGGGGAAAAAAATGACACTAGATATAGAAGCAGTAGTTGATCAAAAAAACTTAAAACCATCTTTGACAGTCATGGGAATTGGCGGTGCGGGTAATAATGCTGTAAACAACATGATCCAATCAAATTTAAATAATGTTGATTTTATTGTAGCTAATACTGATGCTCAAGCACTTGAAAATTCACTTTGTTACAATCGTATACAACTGGGCTTGGAAAAAACAAAAGGTTTAGGAGCAGGAGCTGACCCAATCATTGGAAAAGATGCAGCTGAAGAAAGTATTGATTTAATATCAGAAGAATTAAGAAACACTAATATGTTATTTTTAACAGCAGGTTTGGGTGGTGGCACAGGAACAGGAGCATTACCCGTTATTGCAAGTATTGCTAAAAAATTAGGTATTGTCACTGTTGCTATAGTCTCAACCCCTTTTAACTTTGAAGGTACAAAAAGAATGAATTTAGCATTACAAGGGCTTGAGGATGTAAAGAAAAATGTTGATACACTTTTAATCATCCCAAACCAAAATTTATTTAAGGTATCAAATGAACAAACATCTTTCGCAGAGGCTTTTCAAAAAGCTGATAATGTTCTTTTCGATGGAGTAAAAGGTTTGACCGATTTAATTACACAACCTGGTCTTATTAACTTAGATTTTGCAGATGTGAGAACAGTAATTAAAGAAATGGGTTTTGCAATGATGGGTACTGCCGCTGCTGAGGGCGATAATAAAGCAGCTGAGGCATCCAATTTAGCTCTTACTAATCCTTTAATTGAAAATATTGACATGAATACAGCTAAAGGAGTTATAGTTAATATTTCTGGAGGAAGTGATATGACTTTATTAGAGGTAGATCACGCAGCTAATATTATAAGGCAAAGTGTAAACCCTGAGGCAAATATAATATTTGGTTCTTTGATTGATGAGAATCTTCAAGGTAAATTAAAAATTAGTATTTTTGCAACTGGCATAGAGGCATCAGGAAAAAAAATTCTTTATTACCCAGAGACTGAAAATAAATCAGGGTTTAGTTCCATCCAGAATAAAATTGATGGAAGTTTTTCTTATGAAGGCTCAGAAATAAATTCATTTGAGGATATTTCAAGTGTAGTTGAAGATAAACCACATAATTCCGAAAATGAGGAATTTAATTTGACTAATGAGTCAGAAAGTAGGCCAGTTGAAACAAATGAATTAATTGAAAAAAGCACTGAGAACCTTGAAAATCATGAAAACCCTGAAGAAAAAAAGAAGACAGGTTTTTTTAATATGCTTTCAAACTTGATTACCTCTGATAAAAAAACAATTGAAAATACTGTTAAAAGTCCAGAAAAAAAACAAAAACTGAAAAAAACTAAGACAGATCCAAATCTTTTTTTATTCAGCGATGTTGTTGAGGAAGATATTGATAAAGCTAAAAAAAGCATAGATAGTGAAGAAATTTCAGAAATATCAGATATTTCTGAATTTGGTGATGGAAATGAGACTATTGAGGACATTGATACTCCATCATATCTACGCAAAGGCTCTAACCAATAATTTCAATTAATACAAAGTTTTACAAAAATAAAGTAATACTTTTTGTTTATTTTCATAATATTTTATAGATGAAGAGCTACACTTTAAAAGAACCCATTAATATAGACGGCATTGGATTACATACTGGCATTAAAACTAAAATTACACTTAATCCAGCTCCACAATACTCCGGTATATTTTTTAAAAGGACTGATAAGTCTGTTATCATACCAGCAAAATGGGACTATGTTATATCAACAAAATTTTCAACCAATATTGCTTCAAATGGGGTTGAAGTTAAAACAGTTGAACACTTATTAAGTGCTCTCGCAGGTTTACATATTAATAATTGTGAAATTTTAATTGACAATATTGAGGTACCTATTCTTGATGGTAGTTCAAATATTTTTGTTGAGAGTATTTTGAAAAAAGGAATAAAAGAGCAAGACTCTGAACAAAAGATCTTAGAAATAATAAAGCCTGTAAAATTTTCATGCGATTACGGATATGCTGAGTTAACACCTAACCCTTCAGAGGCTGAGGGATTAAATATAAATTTAGAGTCTCGTTTTGATGGTAAGTATGAAGATCAAGATATTAAAATTACAAACTTAAATGGTAACTATATCGAGTATATATCTAGGGCAAGAACATTTGGTTTTTATCAAGAAATTGAATACCTAAAGTCACAAAATTTAATTAAAGGTGGTTCATTAGATAATGCTATTGTCATCAAAGATAAAAAACCACTTAATAAAGATGGATTAAGATATGATAACGAATTAATGCGCCATAAAGTTTTGGATGTGGTTGGTGACCTTTATTTATCTGGTTATCCCATTATTGGAACTTATAAAGGTTTTAAAACTGGACACTTTATTACAAATAACTTGCTTAAAGAATTATTTAAATCAAAAGAAAATTTTAAGATACATAAGATTAACTAAACCATTTTTTTTGGATCAGTATATTTATTAAATTCATCCTCAGATAAATTAGTTAGTTCCATACAGGACTCTTTTAATGTAATGTTTCTATTATATGCATTTAGCGCCACTTTAGAGGCGAGATCATAACCAATAACTTTGGTTAAAGGTGTTACAAGCATTAAAGAGCGGTTTAAAAGTTCATTTACTCTTTTTTTGTTAACTTTTAATCCTTTCAGGCAGTTTTTATTAAATGAAGCCATAGCCTCGCTAATTAAACTAATAGCATCAAGAGTATTATGTATGATTAATGGATTATAAACATTCAATTGGAAATGGCCTTGTGTACAAGCGAAGGCTATAGAATTTCTTAAACCAATCACATGTGTACACACCATCGATAGAGCCTCACATTGTGTAGGATTTATTTTTCCTGGCATGATTGATGAGCCAGGTTCATTAGCTGGAAGAATTAACTCAGAAATTCCACTTCTTGGCCCAGAAGCCAAAACCCTAATATCATTTGCCATTTTAAATAGAGCACTAGTTAAAATTTCGACACCTGACATAACTTCAATAAATACATCATGGGAAGCAAGCGACTCATACTTATTTGGAGCAGATTTAAACGGAAGACCTGTCTCCTTTTTTAAGTATTTTATAAATATTTTAGAAAAATTTTTTGGCGCATTTACTCCAGATCCAACTGCGGTTCCTCCTTGAGCTAGTTCGTATAGCTTATCTAAACTTTTATTAATAACGTTTTCTGCATAAGATATTTGATCATAAAATGCTAAAAATTCATTTGAAATTTTTATTGGTGTTGCATCCTGAGTGTGAGTCCTTCCAATTTTAATTAATCCTTTAAACTCAGAAATTTTCTTTTTTAATGATTTTTTAAAAAAAGCTATTTCAGGGAGTAATTTTCTTTTTATCGATAGTACAGTAGCTATATGCATAGCAGTAGGAATACTATCATTTGACGATTGAGATCTATTAATATGATCATTAGGATGAAGTGGGGTATTTGTCGGGAGTTTTCTACCTAACAACTGATTACTTTTATTTGCAATGACTTCATTTAGATTCATATTGACTTGAGTCCCTGATCCTGTTTGCCATACAACAAGAGGAAAGTGATCATTTAATTTTCCAGATATAATTAAATCACAAACTTCACCAATAATTTTTGAATGATTTTTCGTTAATAATTTTAAATCTGCATTTGCAAGAGCACATGATTTTTTTTGTAAGGCAAGAGCCTCTATGAAAATATTTTGAAAATGAAATTTCCCAATACCTATTTGAAAGTTTTCTATTGATCTTTGAGTTTGTGCCCCCCAAAGTTTTGTGCTTTCAACTTTAATTTCACCTAAGCTATCTTTTTCAATACGAAATTTGACCATGAGTAATTAATAATATATATCAAATTCAATGAAAAATATTTTATTAATTCGCCATGGTCAAAGCGAGTGGAATAAATTAAATCTTTTTACTGGCTTTAAAAATATTGAATTATCTGAACAAGGCATTGAGGAGGCGAATAAAGCGGGGCAAAACTTCAAAAATTTAGATATTAAATTCAATATTGTATTTACAAGCGAATTAAAAAGAGCACAAGAAACCGCTAAAATAATTCTTCAAAACCTTGATCAGTGGGATTTTTTAAATAATGAAAGAAAAATAATTTCAAATGTTAATTTAAATGAGAGAGATTATGGCGATCTCACGGGTTTAAACAAAAAAGAAACTGCCGAAAAATTTGGAGAAGAACAAGTTCATAAATGGAGAAGGGGTTATTCTGACCAACCACCTAACGGAGAAAGTCTTGAGGATGTGGTAAGAAGAGTAACAAAATATTTTGAAGAAGTAATTAAACCTGCTATTCAAAGCGATGAAAATGATAATATTTTAATCGCAGCACATGGGAACTCTCTAAGAGCGCTTTTAATTGTAATGAATATTTATGAACCAAGTAATATTAATTCTGTTGAACTCTCAACTGGTGTTCCAATACATGTTATCCTAAAAGATAATAAGTTTAGTATCAAAGATTAATTAATTGATAGATATAGCTTTAATTATAGCAATCGTATCATATTACACTGTAATGTTTATTACACCTGGGCCCAACAATGCTATGTTAACGATTTCAGGCTTAAAATTTGGTTTTAAAAGGTCTTTACCACATATAACTGGTATTTCTTTAGGCCATGCACTTCAAGTTTCATTAATTTGTACAGGTTTAGGTTTAATTTTGATCAATAAACCAGAATTTCAAATGATACTAAAATGGCTTTGTTTTTTTTATCTCATTTATTTAGCTTATCAAATGATTGGGTCTTTAAAGGATTACAAGAAAGATACGGGTAGACCCTTAAATATATACGAAGCTGCTCTTTTTCAATGGATAAACCCTAAAGCATGGACGATTGCTGTTACAGTCGCATCTGGTTTTATGCCCCTAGAGGAGAAGCTTTGGATAGCTGTTGTTTTCACAGGGTTGATGTCATCATTGGTAAGCTTTCCATGTATAAGTTTATGGGCACTATTTGGAAGTTTGATTAAAAATTTAGTATCCAACCCCAAATTAAAAAGAAGTTTTGAATATTTCTTTGCATTATTATTAGTATCTACGGGAATTTACTTAATATTAAACTAATTTTTCAAGCAAATTTAAATAACGAAAATTAATATATCCTTTTTTAGATATATAAAATTTTTCAATACTATCTCTTTTTAAGGAATTACAAAATACTGGTAATTTTGCTTTTAATTTTTTACTTATGTAAAAAGTTGATTTTAGTAAATCTTCTTTATTAGCAGATTTTAAAATTTTGACTGAGTTTGTACCGCTAAATAAATTATAAAATAATAGAGAACAATTATTTTTCAAAATTTTATTTAATATAGCTCTATTTTGCTCAACATACTCTACAGCATCGAATAAGACTAAGTAATTTTGATTTGACTTTATTTGACTTAGTTTCAAACCTTGCATTGATAAGAATAAATCTATTTTTTGATTAGTATAATATTTACACCCGACTGAAATATATTCTTTCTTTTCAATTATTCTGTCAGTAAATTTTTCAATATAAAAGTTAAATTTAGTTAATGTGTTTTTTAGTTCGATAATATCATCTGGTATTAGGGGCATTCTTGTTTCTTTTTTGACCATATCTGAGAGCATACAAATATTCATAATTAAAAAAAAATATATACTATAATCTTATGAAGTTAATTCCAGAATGGGAAGCACATGATAAATGTCTAATGGCTTGGCCATGTAATACAAATCTTTACAACGAAATAATTAAAGATGCCAGATTAGAAATGGCGCATTTAGCTAATTGTATTTCGGATGAAGAGACAGTTTATATGTATTGTAACAAAGAGGATTACAATGAGTGTAAAAATTATATTAATAATCAAAAAATAAATATTATTCAATTAGAACTAGATGACTCATGGATGAGGGATATTGCCCCAATCTTTATAAAAGAGGACAATGAACTTAAATGTATTAACTTTAATTTTAATGGTTATGGAAAATACCCAAATTATTTTAATGATAATAAAGTAGGTGAGTATATCTCAAATCAATTTTCTATTACCTCATATCTAAACGATCTTACCTTAGAAGGGGGTGCTATTACTTACGATGAATACGGAAACTTATTTACCACTGAAAGTGTGCTGCTTAACCCAAATAGAAATAATCCTGAAAAAGCAAAAATAGAGCAAACACTGACTAGTTTATTTGACTTAAATTCAATAATTTGGATCCCCGAAGGTTTAAAAGATGACGATACTGATGGGCACATAGACAATATTTTATGTCCTATTGGAAATAGAAAATATTTAATAGCAAAAAGTTATGATTTAGATGATTTGAATTCAAATAATTTAACTAAGATTAAATCAATTATTCTAAGTAAACTTTCTAGCATTGAAAGTAATATAGAATTAATTGATATACCACTACCTTCAAAAATAATTGTCAATGATAAAAAGCTTATTGCCTCGTATATAAATTTTTATTTTTCAAAGCATAAAATCTTTGTTCCGAAATTTAATGTTAAAGAAGATGAAATGGTTTATGATATTTTTAAAGATATTTTTAAAGATAAAAAAATTGAGATGATTGAAACTTCACATATAAATTATGGTGGAGGTAATATACATTGTGTTACTATGAATGTGCCAAAAAATGTCAGTTAAGGTTGCTGCCTCACAATTTAAGTCCATAAAAGAAAAAAAAGATTTAAATATAAATAAGGCTATACATATTGCTCAACAAGCATCTAAAGAAAATGTAAATATCTTCCTCCTACAGGAGTTATTTCAAACTGAGTACTTTTGCTCAACTCAGGATAAAAAGTTTTTTAATTATGCAATTGAATTTCCTAATGACAAACTATTTGAAATTTTTTCTAATTTTTGTAAGAAAAATAATATGGTAATGCCAATCAGTTTTTTTGAAAAAAAAGAAAATAATTTTTTTAATTCTCTAGTTGTTATTAATGCTGATGGTAAACTAAGTGATTTATATAGAAAATCCCATATTCCCGAGGGTCCTGGTTATAACGAAAAGTTTTACTTTAAACCCGGAGATACTGGCTTCAAAGTATTTAAAACAAAATTTGGAAATCTTGGTTGTGGTATATGCTGGGATCAATGGTTTCCTGAATGTGCGAGATCTATGACACTTTCTGGTGCAGATATTTTATTATATCCCACAGCAATTGGTTCTGAGCCTCAAGACCCTTTATTAGACTCAAAAGATCACTGGCAAAACGTAATGAAAGGTCATGCAGCTGCAAATCAAATTCCAGTCATTGCTTCTAATAGAATTGGCACAGAAAATGAAGGTTCAATATCTGTTACATTTTATGGAAGCTCCTTTATCACTAATCATTTGGGTAATATTGAAATTGAAATGGACAAAAAAGATGAGGGCTTTGTATCCAAGAATTTCGACTTTTCAGAAATAACAAAATACCGCCAATCTTGGGGAAATTTTAGAGATCGTAGACCAGATCTATATAAAAAAATTTGTGATTTTTAAAAAAAATTATCATATTATTCAAATGCTACTTATTTAAGAGGAGAGGTAATATGAACAAATTTTTAACAGCCCTTCTAGTGCTAATACTTCCTATGAGTTTGAGCGCTAAAGAAGAGTTATTTATATACAATTGGTCCGATTACATAGCTGAAGATACAATTGCAAATTTTGAGGAAGAAACTGGTATTGATGTAACATACGATGTATTTGACTCAAACGAAGTACTAGAGGCTAAGCTTTTAGCTGGAGGAAGTGGTTATGACTTAGTTGTTCCATCAGGCTCCTTTATGGAAAACCAAATTAAAGCTGGAGTTTTTCAAAAACTTGATAAAAGTATGATTCCAAACCTAAAAAATTTAGATCCGAGTGTTTTAGAAAAAACTGATGCTCATGATCCAGGTGGCGAATACTCTGTTAATTACATGTATGGCACTACTGGAATTGGTTACAATGTTGCTGCCGTCGAGGAAAGAGGTGGAGATGTTGAGTCATGGGACATAATATTCGATGTAGATCAAATTTCTAAATACGAAGATTGTGGTGTGGCTTTCTTAGATGCGCCAAGTGAAATTGTTGAGATTGCATTAAATTACCTTGGCCATGATCCAAATACAGAAAACACTAAAGCTAATCAAGAGGCACTAGAATTATTAAATAATATTAGACCTTACATAAAGTATTTTGACTCTTCCCAGTACATTGATGATTTAGCAAATGGTGAGATTTGCTTAGCAATAGGTTGGTCAGGTGATGTATTTATAGCAGCATACGAGGAAATCGAAGAGGTCTGGTATTCAATTCCAAATGAAGGAACAGTAATTTGGTTTGATATGATGGGAATTCCAGCAGATGCAAAAAACGTAGAAAATGCTCATAAATTTATAGATTATATTTTGAGACCAGAAGTTGTTGCAGAGATTACTAACTATGTGTGGTACTCAAATCCTAATCTAGTAGCTAACACAACTGAAGGTTTGATAGATCCTGATATTCTTTCAGACCCAGCTATTTATCCAACTGAAGAGACATTAACTAAACTTTTTGCAGATACCGCTGACTCACCTCAAAAGTCTAGGATATCTTCGAGAGTATTTAATAGTTTTAAAGCTTCTCAATAATTTAACAAAAGCGCAACTTTTACTTTAGTTGCGCTTTTCACAATCTTTTTTATGTCTGAACCTTTTTTACAAATCATAGATGTATCAAAAAGGTTTGATAATGTTGTTGCTTTAGAAAAAGTAAATCTAAAAATAGCAAAATCTGAAATATTCAGTCTCCTAGGATCCTCAGGATGTGGTAAGTCAACACTTTTAAGAATTATAGCAGGTTTCGAGAAGCCTGATGAAGGAAAAATTCTACTCGAGGGAAAGGATATTACGAAACTTCCACCACATATAAGACCTCTAAACATTATGTTCCAAAATTATGCACTATTTCCGCATTTAAATGTCACTAATAATATCCAGTTTGGATTAAAAGAAGAAAAAATTTCTAAAGAAGAAATCAATCATCGTGTTAATGAAATTTTAAATTTACTAGAACTGAATGGTTTAGAGAAAAGAAAAATCAATGAGATATCTGGCGGTCAACAACAACGTGTAGCGTTAGCAAGATGTTTAGTTAAAAAACCAAAATTACTTTTATTGGATGAACCGCTTGCAGCATTAGATAAACAATTAAGAGTACAAACACAATTCGAGTTAGTTAATTTACAATATAAGTTAGGCATCACTTTTATTATCGTTACCCATGATCAAGAGGAAGCAATGTCATTATCTGATAGAATGGCAATTATGAAAAATGGAGAAATCCTTCAAATCGGTAATCCTGTTGAGATATATGAAAAACCGAAGGACAAATATATAGCCAATTTTATAGGTACAGCCAATATCTTTAATGTTCTTAATAAAAATAATCAAATCATCATTAAAGAGTTAAATTATGAAATTAAAAATATTAATAATATAGAAAACTATGTTAAATGTTTAATAAGGCCTGAAAAAATTTCTGTTAAAAAACTAGAAAATCAATCTGATAATTTAAATATTGGTCTAGTTAAAGAAGTAGCTTATTTAGGGAGCTATACTAAGTATTTAATTGATGTTAATGGATTTGAATTTTATTCTTTTATGCAAAATAGTTTAGTTTCAGATAACCTTCAAATAAGATGGGATGATAAAGTTCAGATAAGTTTTAGCGAAACATCAATATATTTCTTTAATGATTAAAGATTTAAAAAAACAAAACGTCTGGTTTGTATTCACTCCATATTTATGGCTAGTTTTGTTCTTTTTTATTCCATTAGCTTTAATTTTCAAAATATCTATATCTGTGTCTGAATGGGGTATGCCACCCTATCGTGATCTTTTCTCCTTATCTGAAAATGGATTGAAGATTAATTCAACTCTTGGAAATTATTTATTTATCTTTTCAGACCCTTTCTATATCAGATCATACCTCAATTCACTTTCATTAGCTTTTACATCCACTGTATTATGTTTATTAATTGGTTATCCCATAGCTTTTTACGTTGCAAAATCCAAACCAAGTATAAGAAACATACTTTTGATTATGCTTATCATACCTTTTTGGAGTTCTTTTCTTCTAAGGGTATATGCATGGAAAGTCTTACTACAAGGTTCTGGTATTATTAATTCAATTCTCATACATTTAGGGCTAATTGCTGAACCAATATCTATGTTACACAATCATTATGCTGTAATTTTAGGTGTTGTTTATACTTACCTTCCATTTATGATTTTACCACTTTATGGATATTTGGTTAAATTTGATTTAAATATGATTGACGCATCTAATGATTTAGGTGCAAAGCCTTTAAACACGTTTGTAAAAGTTATCTTACCTCTATCTTTACCAGGAATAGTAGCGGGGAGTATGCTGGTTTTCATACCAGTTGTTGGAGAATATATAATTCCAGAAATGTTAGGTGGCAGTGATAAGCTTTATTTTGGGAAGATAATTTGGGATGAATTTTTCGTAAATAGAGATTGGCCTATTGCTAGTGCGCTTGCGATGTCTGGAATTGTAATACTTGTATTTCCAATAATTATTTTTCAATTAATGTACGCAAAATATAATTTTAAGAATGAATAAATTATTTTTAAAAATATTTACCCTTACAATTGGATTTTCGTTTCTATATTTTCCTATTTTAACTCTTATAGCTTATTCTTTTAATGATAATAAAAGAGTTATGGTCTGGAAGGGTTTTTCTTTTAGATGGTATAAGGAATTATTTCAAAATGAACAAATTTTAGAGGCTTTTTATACTAGTCTAAAAATTGCTTCTCTCTCAGCAACATTTGCAACAGTCATGGGTGTAATGATTGGTTTTTCATTAACAAGAATATCAAAAATTCCAGCCAGGCCTTTCTTTATTTTCTTGAGTTCTTCTCCTTTGGTTATGCCTGAGATAATTTTAGGGCTTTCTTTGTTGTTATTCTTTATATCATCTAACCATATTATTGGCTTTCCTTCCTCAAAAGGACAACTAACAGTCTTAATATCGCATATAACTTTCTCTGTAGCTTTTGTTGCAGTCATTATCCAATCAAGGTTGAGTAGTTACGATAAAAATATAGAAGAGGCTGCACAGGATCTTGGGACAATTCCAAATATGATTTTTTGGAAAGTAACTGGTCCTGTCATATTACCTGCAATATTATCAGGATGGTTACTTGCATTTACACTCTCTTTGGACGATCTTGTAGTTGCCAGTTTTACTACCGGTCCCGGAGCTAACACTTTGCCAATAGTGGTTTTTTCTAAAGTTAGATTGGGATTGAGTCCAGAAGTTAATGCTCTTTCCGCAATAATAATGCTAATTGTTATATTAGCAGCAATTAGTATTTACCTAATTAATAGATCAAACATTAAGAAGTAAATATTCTCTTTCCCATGCTGTAATTATTTTATTATATGCATTTACCTCTAGGTCTTTAATTGAACAAA
>CACMWO010000004.1 GCA_902617465.1 uncultured Alphaproteobacteria bacterium
AAAATTATAATTCTTTTTATTAATTTGTTTGTCTTGCTATATTCGACTTTTATAGTTGAATCACCAATATAGTACTCCTTCTTTATATTAGGAAAATCATCGAGTATATTAACGATGCCTTCTAAGACTTCTGAGTTATCATTTATTTTGAAAAACTTAGTTTTGTCATTATTTTGCACATAAAAAAATAAATTATCTTTATGTATTATCGTATAAAGATTTCGAGAGAAATATTGATATCTAAATTTCTCATTTTTTATGAGTATGGCGCCTTGATGTGACTCACCATTTTGATGCACTTCTTCAAAGAGGCATGTTAACTCTAAAGCTAAAATATTTTTATTAATAAATAAAATAATAATAATTATTATATATTTCATGAGAATATTAGTGATCCTATTCTAATCATATTGCTCTCATAACTTAAGGCTATTTTGTAATCATTGCTCATACCAATACTTAATTTTAATTTTTTATCAATTTTATCTCTAATCTTTTTTATTTGCTCAAAATATTCTGAGGGATCTTGTATATTTGGTGGGATGCACATTAAACCAGTAATATTTAATTTTTTACCAAGGGAATATTCATATAAATCAAAAAGATCTTTAATAGGCACGCCTGACTTTTGCTTTTCGTCTCCAATATTTACTTGGATATAATATTCCCCAGTACGACATTTTTTTTTTGAAGACTCTTTACTAATTTGATCCACTAGTGAATGTCTATCAACGGACTGTATGGTATCAAAAATTTTTAAAGCTATCTTTACCTTATTTGTTTGTAAAGGCCCTATCATGTGTAGTTCTAGTTTTTCGTAGGCTTGCAAATTCTCATACTTTTGCTTTGCCTCCTGCACCCTATTTTCTCCAAACAATCTAAAACCTTTAGTTATGAGGGTTTCAATATCCTCTATTGATTGATTTTTGGTCACTATCATTAGTTTTGTATTTTTATAAGAACTTAAATCTTGGTTTAATTGATTAAGGATGTTGTTATTAATAGTCAAAATTAATGTATAAGACTGTTCTGGTCTAAATTTTTAGTTAAAAACTTTTTGTCATTATTTGATAGTTTACCAACAATTGTTTTTTCAATTTTATTTTCAGATATAAAGCTTTTTATATCATCGAGATTTATTTTTACGTCCATTCCATATTGCTTTAAATGATATAAGATTTCTAGGAGTGCACCTTGGGTATCATCTAATAGTTTTTCATATGAAACAATTTTTCCCTTATAGGTGCTAATGACATTTTCATCTATCCATGAATTATAATTAATGTTGAAATTTGTCCGGTTCTCAAAAACTTTAAATTTCTGATTTTCTTGATCTTTACTTAAGTATGGTTGATTACTAAAGTTAAATAATTCATTATAAGATGCCTCGGGAGAATTATATTTCTCTTTATATCTCATGAGCAAGTTCTCTGGACTCTTAGTAACATATATGTAACAAAATGTAATATTGGGGTGAATGAAGAAATTTTTTTGTTTCGTTTCAAAAAAAGAATTGCACGTATTCATAAATAAGTAATCTTTATCAAAGTCAAAAAGAAGTAAATTTTGATAGAGATTAGATTGGGTTAAAAAGTCATTAAAATTTATTTCATTGATTTGATTATCTATGCCGAGATTTACAAAAAAATCGTTAAGTGAAGAGGCAAAATTTTTTATGACAAATGTGGAATTTAGATTTTTACGGAGATAATAATTAAAAAACTGATTAATATAAGTTAAATCTAATGTATCATAGGATATAGACCAAACTATTTTTTTTTTATAAAATTCAGATGGTAAATTAGCCATAGTACTTTGGGAATTTCTTAAAAGAAGATATAAATCTAATTTATTTTTATTTTTGATATCAAGAATAAACTTATAAGCCTCTGCATATTTATTGTTAATAATGTGATCATTAAGTAATTTTAAATTATAGTTTAATTTAATTTTCTTTAATATTTTCATTACTGTATATATGCTTAAATCATGAACTCTGCGATGTCAAAAATAATTAACCTTATGAAAATTAAGAAGCATCAGCAGGCTGAATTAGAAATTTTTACTGAATTAAAAAAAGATCCGCAATCGTTCGATTTAAATAAGATTCTTGCAATGAATTTTATATCTCAAAAAAAATATAATTTAGCTATGGCTTCTTTGAGTAAATGTCATGAAATTAACCCTAATGATTACGATATTAATGTTAATCTGTCTCACATATTAAATAAGATACAAGACTACAAAACTGCACTTCAATACTCTAGTGCCGCTCTAGAAATTAACCCTGATAAACCTGAAGTTTATCATAGTATTGCTCATAGTTATTTATATATTCCTGACCTTCAAAAAGCAGAATTAAATGTTCTTAAATCAATTGAATTAAGGGGTGGCTTAGACTCAATGGAAATTATGAATTACAAAGATACTTTAAATTTATACACAGACATTCTATATGCAAAGGGAGACGAAGACTCTTTTAGAAGTGTATGTAGTATGCTTCTAAATAAAGGTATCCATTTTGGAGATATTTTTAGAAAACTTTTACGAAGTGATAAAAAAGCCATTTTAGAAAATCATTTAAAAACTATGGAGAAAAGTTTAAGGGATGTTGAAAAAAATCAAAATTTAGTCCATAAAAATTTAACTAAGTCGAGCATTTACTCATGTTTTGCTGAATACTATCAGGATAAAAATAAAGAGGTTTCTGAAAATTATTTTATTAAATCAAATAAATTAATTAGCGATTTACAAAGAGACTCAATATACCAGCGTCAAGAGTTTACCAAAAGTGTTATTAAATTTTTTAAGGAACCAGCAATAGATAAAATACAAGAAAAGATACCTGGTGATCTTGGAGATGGTTTAATTTTCATTATTGGCATGCCTAGGTCAGGCACCACATTAACAGAGTCAATTATCGCTACAAGTGAGGATAGTGTTGCCGGAGGGGAAAAAGTTTTTTTTAGTGTGAATTGCCGCCCTATTATAAATCAATATCAAAATGGAAATTTAAAGTCTGAAGCTTTATTGAAACTTGGGGTAGCTTATCTCGAACTAATCGATATTCAACGAAAAGGGAAAAGGATATTTATTGACAAAATGCCAGAAAATTATCTTTACTATAAATTTATTCAAATAAGTTTACCACTTGCTAAAGTTATAAATGTTCATAGAGATCCATGGGATAATGCTATTTCGTTATTTAAACAGAATTATGTTAATGAGATCACATATGCATCAAGTTTCTTTGGTATTGCTTTAGAATATGCAAACTATGAGCATTTAATGAAGAAATGGAAGAGTGAAACAGATCAAAATATCCTTGATGTAAATTATCAAGATTTAGTTACCAAAACCGAAGATACAGCAAAAGAAATATGGGATTTCTGCAAATTACCAGGGAAGTATGAAAAAATTAGACGAAAGGAATATTTTGCTCAAACAGCTAGTAAACAACAAATTAGGAAGGAAATTTATACATCTTCACTGAAAAAGACAGAGTTTACTGATTATTTTGAAGATTTTACAAAGAACCTTGAGGAACAAAGACTCTATTGGAAGAATAACTAAATATTCTTAAATGTTGCATAAATGCAACATTTTCCTAAAAATTCCCATATTTTGGCATTTTAACTGTGATTGTTAGTATTAAAAAATAATATCTGCTTAGTTTTAATTAAAACTAAGAACTAATAATTAAGAAAGGAATAATTATTATGAAAAAACTAATAATCGCATTATCTGCAATCGCTGCAGCTGTAGGATTTACTACATCTGCTCATGCAGATATCTCTGTTGCTGGTTCTTCAAATGTTGCATATTTGTCAACAAGTGGAAACACAACAGGTGGTGACGAAGAGTTAGCAGTTGGTAACACTGTTGACTTTAGCATGTCTACAACTACAAGTGGTGGAATTGGTATCTCATCAAGTATGTCATTGTCATTAGACTATGACGGTACAGCAACTGCTGTTGATGGAGGTAATGCCGTAACATTTACAACTGGTGGCTCAACAATCGTTGTTGGTGATGTTGAAATCTCTGACACAATTGGTGCTGTTGGTGGTGTTGTAAACGGACCACTTGATGATGCTAGTGATCTTGTCTCAAGTGTTGCTTCTGGTTTCCTAGATGACGATGGTCTTGGTGCTGAATTAACAACAGCTATGGGTGCAGCTTCAATAAACATCTCAT
Source organism: uncultured Alphaproteobacteria bacterium (assembly GCA_902617465.1). GTDB lineage: Bacteria > Pseudomonadota > Alphaproteobacteria > HIMB59 > HIMB59 > HIMB59. The sequence goes on from CACMWO010000004.1 coordinate 4,198, forward strand.
TTGTATCAAATGATGATTCTGATAACTTTGGTATCTTAAATAGTAGCGTATCTGGTGCTAACGCAGCAACATCTGCTTCTATTACAATGCCAATGGGTGCATACTCAGTAACTATCGGTGTTGCAGACTCAGACTCAGGTGAGTCTTCTTCAGGTGCATCTGCTAGCGGAACATTCGGTGGTGGAACAGCAACTATCGGTTACTCAAACCAAACATTGATTGCAACTGGTAATGACTACCTAGCTACAGATGGTGACTCAGAAGTTATTGGTGCTACATATGTAATGTCAATGGATGCTGATACAACTATCTCAGTAGGTTATCAGAACAAAAAAGACGCTGATAGTCACTCATCTACTCAAACAGATCTTTCAGTTGAAAGAGCTATGGGTGGTGGAGCAACTGTATACCTTGACATCAGAAACTTATCTGGTGACACATCATCAAATGCTGACGGTACAGCAATTGGTTTTGGTACATCAGTAGCATTCTAATCTAGCTTAATACTAATTAAAACCAGGTAGGTTGAAATATCCCTACCTGGTTTTTTTATTTCAACCTTGTATTAAATTTTCAAATTCAATAATATTAAATTATGATTAAGTCTGCTGTAACACTTCTTCTTATATTTTTCATACAATCCTGTAGTCAGGGGCTTTTTTTTGGAGGAGACATTGAAAAAAATATGGCGGAAATGGATAAAATTCATGGAAAATGCAACAATCCTTATAGAACTTTTAACAAAGCTCAGAAAAAAATATGTGAGGATAAAGAACGAGCAGCCGGTGCCGATGGAGTGATTGACGAACCCATCAATCTCACAGAATTAATCGAAAACTACAAAAATTTTAGGGATGGAAATTTTAATACGACATCAGGTGGTATAGCTATTAATGAAAATCTATGGGGAGCATCACTGATCTTATTAGATCAATATCCGCTTGACATTGTTGACTCTCAAGGTGGGTTTATATCAACAAGTTGGATTACTGAAAAAGATACTCCAAATCTTCGGTGTTTGATAAAAGTTAACGTAACAAGTAAAGAGTTAATATCTTCCGGCGTAAATGTAAAGTTACTATGTCAAGAAAAAGAATTGGAAGCTTGGTATAAAGACGGTATTTCATACGATGAAGAAGAAAAAAGATTGACTCTCAAAATATTAGATATAGCTGACAAACTAAGTACTACCGAAAAACTCTCTTAGTATAAGAATGCAAAAAAAATACATTTTAGAGATGTTTCCTTACCCATCTGGAAACATCCATATGGGCCATGTAAGAAATTATGTAATAGGTGATATATGCGCGAGATATCATAAGCTTAAAGGTGATGAAGTTATTCACCCCATGGGTTGGGATGCCTTTGGTTTGCCTGCTGAAAATGCAGCTATTCAATTTAACACCCACCCTCAAGATTGGACTTTTGAAAACATAAAGAATATGAAAGACCAGTTAAAAAAACTCGACTTAGATTTAGATTGGGACAGAGAATTAGCGACTTGTAACGAAGGCTACTATCAGTTTCAACAAGAACTTTTCATTGATTTATATAACGCAGGATTAGCTTACAAAAAAGATGCATTAGTTAATTGGGACCCAGAAGATCAAACTGTATTAGCTAATGAACAAGTTATAGATGGTAAAGGTTGGAGAACTGGTGCATTAGTAGAACAAAAAGTATTATCACAATGGTTTTTTAAAATTACAAATTATGCAGAGGAGCTTCTTAATGATTTAGATAAATTAACATTATGGCCAGAAAAAGTGAAAACAATGCAAAAGAATTGGATTGGAAAATCTATTGGTGCAGAGATTGAATTCCAAATTATTGGCAAAGATGATCAACTTAATATATTTACTACACGTCCTGACACAATATATGGGGCAACATTTATTGCTATTTCAGTCAATCATAAATTAGTGAGCAAGTATCTAAATGAAAATGAGATTGAGAAGATCAAAAAATCGTTTTCTGATAATATTGATGATAAAGAAAAACAAGGATTTCTTTTAAATATTAAATGCAAACACCCAATACTAGAAAAGGAAATACCAGTTTATATTGCAAACTTCGTATTAGATAATTATGGTGAGGGTGCTATATTTGGTTGTCCTGCTCATGACGAGAGAGATTACGAATTTGCAATAAAATATAATTTACCTATTGTTAAAGTCGTACAATGTAACGACAGTGAATTACCTTTTAGCCATGATGGCGAAATAATTAATTCTCCACTTTTAAATGGTTTACGAAAAACAGAGGCAATTAAAAAAATTATCGAATATTTTGAAGATAAAAATATCGGAAAAGCATCAATAAACTATAAGTTAAGGGATTGGGGTGTATCAAGACAGCGTTATTGGGGCTGTCCGATACCTGTGCTTTATTATGAAGATGGCACCTACAGAGTATTAGAAAAATCTGAACTTCCTGTTTTATTACCATATGATGTAAATTTAAATGGTAAAGGGAATGCTCTTTTAAGCCATGATAGTTGGAGAAAAGTGATATGCCCAAAAACAAATAAAATTGCATTCAGAGAAACAGACACATTGGATACTTTTGTTGACTCATCTTGGTATTATATAAGATTTTTAGACAATAAATTTGATAAACCATTTGACGACAAAAAGGTGAATGAATACTTACCGGTAGACAAATATATTGGTGGCATTGAACACGCAATACTTCATCTTCTATACTCAAGATTTTTTATGAAAGCTCTCCGAGACATATACAATTTGAGTGTAAGTGAACCTTTTAAGCAACTTTTTACTCAAGGGATGATTACTCATAAAACATATAAAACACAAGGTGGGGAATGGGTTATGCCTAAAGAGGTAATTACAATAAATGGAGAGCTTTTCAGAGATAAAACAAAAGAATTTATTCAAGAAGGTCCGAGTGAAAAAATGTCAAAATCAAAAAAAAATGTTGTTGAACCTGACGATATTCTTCAGAACTATGGAATCGATGCAACAAGATTTTTTATGATTTCTGACTCTCCTCCAGATAGAGAACTTGAATGGACAGACGAGGGTATTCAAAGTTCGAAGAATTTAGTTAGAAGAATTGAAAGGTATTTTTCATTCGATAAAACCAATCTAAAATCAGATACTAAAAAAATGGTTGAAAAATTCGTTTACAGTATTGAGAAGAATATTTTAAATTTTTCACTCAATAAGTGTGTCGCTGATATATATACGCTTTTTAATTATTTGGAAAAAGAGAAGGTATACTTGTCTAACCACGAGATAAGTAAAAAAATTCTAATTTGTTTATATCCTATTGTTCCACAAATGTCTCTAAATCTAACTAAGAAGTTATTTAAATCTAATGAGATTGGTGATTGGCCTTATATAAATACTGATTTATTATTAGAAACAGATATTAATTTGCCAATACAAGTAAGTGGCAAGCTGGTTACAACAATTAAAACAAAAAAGGGATATGTAGAAAAAGAAATTTTAGAATCTATATATGAGATTGATAAAATTAAGAATAAGATACTTGATAGAAAGGTTATCAGAGTAATTAATGTTCAAGATAAAATTATTAATATTATTACTAATTAATCTTACTCTTTCATCATGTATAAAGGATAATACTAATTATAATAAAAATAAGTATTCAGTAGGTCACATAAGTGGTGAATATGATGGGCTTATTTTGAAAAATATATTGATTAATCATTTGTCCAGTGTTGGGTTATATGATGATAACTCTACTCATAAAATAAAATCGTCTATAAAACATTCAACAAAACTTTATATAACTAATATTGACAATACTTCTGATAGATTAAGGGTGAGTAGTGAGCTAAGTATTAATATAGTCAATCAAAAATTTAAATGCGTTACCTACAGATTTGATGAAAGAATTTCTCAATACTATATTTATGCTGATAGTGACAAATATATTAGCAATAACAAAGCTGAAAAGAAAATAAAGGAAGAAAATACTAATGCTCTGGTAAAGGAATTTATAAATAAGCTTGAGAAGCCTAAGTCAATTTGTAGAAATATTAATGAATAATATTGAATGCATAATAAGCTTTATAAGGGAGAAAACTAAATCTAAACTTTTAGTAAATCAGGTAAATGATGAAATAGGATTTTTTTATGTTGGAGTTGTTGAAAAGGAAGCAAACACTAATAATATTAAATTAAATTTCAATGATAATCCCATGAAAAAAGATGCCATTAACTTATTTGAGTTAGAAGAAATTGATATATGTTTTTCAAATAGTAAAAAAATTATCGATCAATTAGTAGTATCAAATCGTAAATGTATAATATTTACAGATTATAAAAATTTTAAATTATACTCAAATTCTGTATTATCTATAAATGGGTATAATTATAGTAAAGATATAAATTATTACCTTAAAGATGTCCTAGATATAAAAAATAATGAAATTATTAATTTTTGTTTAAACAACCCATATCTTACATATTCTGAGGTCTCAAAATATTTAGTTAACAACTCTGGTTATATAAAAGAAAATGGTATTAAAGTAAGTGACAATTTTATTTTGGATATAAGGAAAGAACTTTTTAATTTAAAAAAAAATCAAAGAGATATTTATAAAATTTACACTAATCTTAAAAGTGAAGTCAAATATAAAAAATTCAATTTTTTAGTTTATTAACAATAAAATTATACTGTTCTAGATTTTCATAAAAAATTTTTATATTTCCTTTTCCTTTTTTATTATAAGTAATTTTTGTTTTGAAACCGATAGTGTCGCTTAACATTTTTTCTTCATAGATCAAGTTTGGCTCTTTAGTAGTGGCTTTATTTTTATAAGTTTCTAAATTACGCACTGATATATTTCCTATCTTGATCTTGTTTAGAATATCCTCATTAAAGTCATTGGGTGTTTTACCGACAAGCGCCCTTGCGTGTCCCATCGATATTTTTCCATTATTTAATAGATCGAAGAAAACTTTGTCTAAATCTAACAATCTTAATAAATTTGTAATATGTGACCTACTTTTACCAACTATTTTTGATAATTCTTGATGTGTATAATTATTTTTTTCAATTAAATGCTGATACGCTTTTGCTTCTTCTGAAACTTTTAGATCTTCTCTTTGAATATTTTCTATTAATGATATTTCGTCTTTATCAAGGTCTTTTGGAAGTAATAATGCGGGTAAAACCTTCAAATCTGTAGATTGCGCCGCCCTCCATCTTCTTTCACCTGCTACCAAAGAAAAATTATCTATGTCTTTTTTAATAACTATAAGCGGTTGAATTAAGCCATTTTTTTTTATTGATTGTGCTAGTTCGTCTATTTTTTCTTTGTTAAACTCTTTTCTTGGCTGCGTTTCATCTCTAAATATTTTCTCTATTGGGATGAATATTAAACCCTTATCTTCCGATTTCTTATCCTGTAAAATCTCCTTATTGCCAAGCAAAGATGATAAGCCCTTTCCTAATTTTTTATTAACTACCATTCAAATTACTCCTTTCCAAAAATTCTTTAGCCAAAGCTATGTAAGCTTGTGAACCGCTACATTTTAAGTCATAAATAATTGCGGGTAGGCCATGACTTGGCGCCTCAGATAATGTTACATTTCTAGGAACGTTAAACTTATATACTTTTGTATCAAAATATTCTCTTGCCTCTTTCTCGATAAGTGACGATAGAGAATTTCTTTTGTCATACATCGTCAAAATTATTCCATTTAATTTTAATATATTATTTAAATTATTTTTGACCAGTTCAATAGTTTTGATTAATTTGGACAAACCTTCAAGTGCAAAAAATTCACATTGTACTGGTATTAATACTTCGTCACTGGCGGTTAAAGAACTAACTGTTAATAAACCTAGCGTGGGAGGCGTATCAATAAAAATATAATCATAGAAATTATTGATATTACCTATGAATTTTTTCAATAAATAGTTTCTGTTGTCATCATCGGCAAGCTCATATTCTGCAGCAGCTAAATCTTCACATGCAGAAATAACATCTAATTTTGGAATTTGAGATTTTTGTATAGCATTATTTATATCTGTATCATTACTAAAAACTTTATAAATTGATCTATTAGAATCGTAAGCATTAAAGGACATAGAGGAGTTGTATTGGGGGTCCATATCTATAACTAAAACTTTTTTATTAATTGAAGCTAAAGCAGTTGCAAGATTAACAACAGTGGTAGTTTTACCGACGCCACCTTTCTGATTGGCTATAGTAATAATCATTTAAATCCCATGATAATTATTTTAGATTCATTTGATGTAATGCTAGGATGCATTTCCCAAAAATACTTTTGCGGATTAATTTTTTTAATCTCTGTTAAATAAGACTTTCCTTTCAGTAGTATGAACTTTGTTTGATTATTAATAATGTTTTTTGTCATAAGTATAATTTTTTCAATTGATGCAAAAGCTCGTGCGGTTATGAAGTCAACGTTGAGATTTGAAATATCTGTTATAGATTTATTATGTACTTGATAAGTTAATCCTAATCGTGACTTGCATCTCTCTAAAAATAGAGATTTTTTAGTTGATTTTTCAACTAAATGGAGGTTTTTAAAGCCAATAATAGATAATATAATTCCAGGAAGTCCGGCACCTGTTCCAATATCCATTAAAGATTTTTCATAATTAGGTAAATACTTAACTATCTGTATACAATCTAAAAAATGTCTCTCATCTAAATCAATTATTGTACTTTTGCCTATTAAGTTCATGGTCTCATTTTCTTTGAGTAATATCTTTTTATATTCAGATAGTTTGGTTAATATCAATTTTCCATCATCAAAATTATTATCACAAAATTTTATTAACTTATCGTTAAGCAACTTTAACTCCCTTAACTTTTTTGTGTTTAACAATTTGGAAAAGTGCGCTAGGTGTGATACCTGAAATTTTTCCTGCATCGTATAAATTTTGGGGTTTATGCTTATTTAATTTTTCTAGAATTTCTTTAGATAACGAAGGGATCTTATTGAAATCAATATTAGTTAATTTCATATTTTTATTTTTCATAAGTTGATCAAATGATTTTTTTTCTCTCTCATAAAAAACATCGTACTTTGAGTCGAAATATATTTTAGTTAATAATTTTCGGCTTATTTTTAGATTAAAAAATTGTTCAAATTTTTCTGGAGAGGGGTCTAAGAATTTTAAAACCTGAAATCCATTTCTTACCTTGCCATCTTTTTTTACTTTAATATTTTTTTTCATTAAGTCATTGGGCGAGTATTTAAGTTGTTTTAGCTGGTCTAATATTTTTTTCTCATTATTTATATTTTTTGATATTAGAGAGTATTCAATTTTGCTAAAAATTTTAGAGTTAATAATTACTGAAAATCTCTCATAGGAATTATCAGTTCTGAGTTTTAATCTATTTTCTGCCCTGGATGTAAACATACGATATGGCTCTGTCACTCCTAGCTTTGTTAAATCATCGACTAGAACACCAACATAACTATTATTTCTTTCAAAAACTTTTGTATTGAATTTTATTTTTTTTATTTTTATTGCGGCATGAATTGCTGCATAAATACCCTGCCCTGCTGCCTCTTCATAACCTGTGGTTCCATTTATTTGCCCTGCTAAAAAAAAGTTTTCTATTTTTTTGGTTTCAAAGTTATTTTTTAATTCTCTAGGGTCAACAGAGTCGTACTCCACTGCGTATCCAAATTGATCTACCTCGCAATTTTCTAAACCTTTTATTGACCTTAAAAATTTTAATTGGATCTTTTTATCTAAAGAATTTGATATTCCGTTTGGATAGACAAGATCAGAATTTAAACCCTCTGGTTCTAAAAAAATATTGTGACCGTTTCTATCTCCAAACTTTGTTATTTTATCCTCAATTGAAGGACAGTACCTTACACCTTGAGATTTTATAATGCCCGAGTACATTGCGGATTTATCAAGATTATCTCTAATTATTTTATGAGTTTTATTATTAGTTTTGGTAATGAAACAATTAATTTTTTTGTTCGTATTTTGTTTTGTAAAATATGATAAAAATATGCCATTATTTTCAGACATCTGGGGCTCTAAAACATCGTAATTAATGGATTTAGCATATATTCTTGGAGGTGTTCCTGTTTTCAGCCTCATTGTTTTAAAATTCTTATTAATAAATTTTGCAAGAACTTTTGAAGAGCTATTTCCTATTCTTCCTGCTTCTTGTGACTCATTACCAAAATAAATCTTTCCATTCAGGAAGGTTCCTGTTGTGAGAATAACTGCCTTTGATTTTATTTTTCCAATATTAGAAAGCTCAACACCTATAATTTTATTATTTTTTTCTAATATATTTGTAGCTTCGTCTTCAATTAGATCAATTTTGGAAGATTTAATAAATTTTTTCATGTTTTGAGAGTATAAATCTCTATCAATTTGAGCTCTTACTCCCCAGACTGCCGGCCCTTTAGAAAGATTTAATACTCTGTAATGTATTGCTGATTTGTCACCAATTTTACAAATTACACCACCTAAAATGTCAATTTCACTCGCTATGTGTGTCTTACCGACCCCTCCAATACTAGGATTGCAGGATAATTTGCCCAAATCTGAGTAATTTTTAGTTATAAGTGCAGTTTTAAGGCCATATTTGTCAGAAATATTAGCCGCTTCTATTCCGGCATGACCAGCACCTATAACTACAACATCATAATGTTCCACGTGAAACAATCTACTTTCCTATGCAAAATTTGCTAAAAACTCTATCATAAACATCTTCGCTACTAATATAACCAAATTCAAAAGAAAAATCATCCAATATATTTCTCATAAGCTGGGCAATAATCAAAATATCCTTTTCATTAACAATATCCTGCTCATATTCTAGGATTCTTGTTAAAAATTCAATTTCTTCTAGATTAAGGTCGGTCTTTTTATGCTTATTTTTAACATATTTTCGATGAATCAAATTCAATTTTAATTTCTGATATATTTTATCTCTCTCTAAACTGTGGTTTATTTTTATATTCTTTGTTTTATAATTATAGATATCAGATTTTGTCTCAATTAAACTGTAATTTTGATGTATCATGAAATCCTTGAGAAGTGTTGATATATCGGATTTTTTAGTATTTTCATCGATTAGAACAAAAAAATGGTCAATTTCCCTCGATATTTTCTGTGCTTTTTTATAGCCATATTTTTCTATTTTACCTTGTTTAGATCTTTGCCCTGCGGTATCAAAGATTTCAAACCGATTACTACTAATTATAAATTCATTTGAAAGAATATCCCTGGTGGTGCCCTTAATATTCGTTACAATTGCTCTATCCTTGTCAATTATTTTATTAAATAAAGTTGATTTACCAACATTTACTGGGCCAACTAACATAATTCTACATATATTTTTTTGTTCTATATTTGTTCTATTCTTATGTAATAAATTATTACAATTAGTGAAAAATTTTCTTATCTTTTTCTTTATTTGATTAAAATTAAAGTCTTCGTCGTCAACGAAGTCAATCGATGCAGTAATTTCTGAGAATAAATTTATAACTTCCTCCCTGAGAGGAACAAGACCGCTGACAGCATCCCCCTCAAAAAGTAGTTTTTTATTATATTTTAAGCCTGAAAAGCTTTCATTGGAAATTATTCCATTAATAGCCTTAGCTTGTTTGAGAGAATTCTTGCTATTTAGAACAGACCTGTAAGAGAACTCTCCATTTTTTGCCAATCGTAAACCAGGAACTTTTAGATCCTTTAATAACTGCTCAAATTGACTAGCAATTAGTGGTGATCCGTGTAAAAAAATTTCACAGACATCCTCTCCAGTAAATGATTTGGGAGATTTAAAATATACCACACTGCATTCATCCAATATGGACTCATTTTTTTGATAAATTTTAACTATTCGGATTAGAGAGTGATCTTTAGAAAAATTTTTTTTTGTAATTTTCTTTAAGATATTCAAAACATCATCTCCAGAAATTCTATAACCAATAACTGGGGCCTTCACTAAAGGAGTAAAGTTTGAATATATTGTTCCTGAATTAAACAAAACTTGGTTATTATAAGTTTATAATAATTCTAGTCCACCTATGAAAAGAACAAAAAAAATAATCAATTGATATTAACAAAACCAAATCACATTAAAATTTATGGTCATAGAGGGGCTAGGGGGGACCTACCAGAAAATACTTTAGAGAGTTTTAAGTATTTGTTTGAAAATAAAATTAGCGCTTACGAAACAGATATTTTACTAACCAAGGACTTGATTCCAGTAGTTTATCACGATTTTAGATTAAACCCGGCGCTCACAAAAGATAGCAAAGGTAATTGGATTGAGAATGATGATATTAAAATTTTCGATTTAAATTATGATCAGTTATCAAAATTTAAAATTGGATCAATTGATAAAAAATCTAAATATGGGAGAAGATTTGATAATCAAAAAAGTTTAGGTGAAGTAAATATCCCTAAGTTATCTGATTTACTTAAATTAACATCAAATAATATTTCAGATGATTTAATAATTAATTTAGAAATTAAATCAACACCTGTTGAGGACAATTTAACACCCCCTCCAAATGTAATGGCAAATTTAATAATTGATGAGGTCAATAAAACAAAATTAAAAAATAAAGTAATCTACTCGTCTTTTGATTGGAGAGTTTTAAGAGAAATAAAAAACATAGACTCCAAGATCTCAAGAGGCTATTTAACATCTGAACTTAAAGGAAAAATCTATGATAAGTCACCTTGGTTAGACTTCATGCCTTTATACGATAGCGATAGCAGAGAGTTACCCAGGTTGATCAAAACATTAGGCGGGGAGGCATGGCATCCTAAACGTAAAGATATAGATAAAGACATGGTTAGAATTTCTCATGAGGAAGGTCTTCCAGTAAACGTTTGGACTGTTAATGAAAAATATGAGATGTTGAGAATGATTGAATACGGCGTGGATGGAATTATAACTGATTATCCTTTAAGGTTAAAAAAGCTTTGTGAAAAAGAAGGCGTAGATTGGTATTAATTCTCAAATTTTTTTTTATCAAAGATAATTAAACAAGTAAAATTGGTCACAAGTGTTTTTTTGACAAACAATTAAATTTTTTTTATAAAAAAGTATGAGAAAAATATTATTCCTTCTTGTAATAATTCCTTCAATTACTTATGGACTAACTTTTAAAGATGGAAAGCAGGTTGATGAAACTCAGCCTAATTCCGACTCTCAAACATCAGCTAGCGTACAGACAAGTAAGAGTGAAAATAAAATGTTCAAACCTTTTGACTGTCGTAAATTAGAGACTGAACACTTAAGAATAAATAATCGTAACGATTGCTTTATTATTCATGAATTGAGTAATAAATATAATGTAAAATCACATGATGTAGATCCAAATACTTGGAATAGACCTCTACTTTTAAGATATATTAGCAATAGAGATGGAGAAAAAATTATTGCTCATACATGGAATAATGTAGTCAAATGGGGTGAGAGTTCAAATAAGCAGCCTTTATCACACTTAGTGGTTATAGATATACCTAATTTAAATAAACTTTTTGAAACCAATATAAATCAAATATCTTCAAAACTTTATAATCTACCCCTCACAGCTAGGAGGGTTGATACGTTCGATGCAGACAATGATGGTGATGAAGAAATAATTTATTTATCGAACAAAGAGGATGGAAGGAATAGAAATAGCAGTTGGAAAGATGTTAATTATATATTTGATTTAAATGACAATAGTCTTTCAAAGTTTGGTTCTTCACATTTTTCTCACGACTTAATGTACACTGATTTTGATAAAGATGGATATTTTGAGGTAATTGATTATTTTTATGACCCGGGTGGTCAAATTGAAGTTTGTAATTTAAAAACAAATAAATGCAAGAAGACTAAAAATTCCAGTCAGTTTATTGATATTGGCTTTAACCATATCCTGCAATCAAAAGATGAAACAATTTTATTTGGAGGATGCCCAAATTTAGGAGATACATCTTTCTGTTGGTCAAAAATTGATTATCAAAATGACAAACTTACTTTTGAGAAATTAGACAGTTTTGAACTTAAATCTAAGCCAACGGATGAAGCTAAATTTTTAATTTGGACTGGCGATGTTCAAAAAAAACCAGGTTACTGGGTAAAAGACACCAATAAAAAGGAATTTAAACTAGCTGATAGAGCTTGGATGTCTGCATCAATTGATTTTAATAATGATGGCTATATAGATAGTTTAGGAATTGAAAAAGAAGTTGTATGTAAAAGAAAAGACACATCAAAACCTTTTAGCCGAAGTAAGGGTGATTGCAAAGATGAGGCCTATTTACATGTATTTAAGAATCTAAAAAATAAAAAATTTGAAAAACATCAAGTTATACCAACTTCCATTAACGATGCATTTAGGATAGAAAAAGCCGATATAAACAAAGATGGTACATTGGATGTGTATGGATTTAAACAGGGTTACTACAATCCATGGATGGCTTGCAAATACCCTCAATTAAAATCTATATATTTGAATATAAAGAATGAATACTTTGAACACGCCACAAGTAAATTTATCAATGAAAATTTTGGCCTATATGGATGCGAGAGGGCTTCAAACTTTTTTGAGAAAGACAATCAGTATTATCGTTTATTTATAACGATACCTAATGAAGAGTCAGAGATAGCTTATGTTGGTATTGAAAATTATACTGGGAAACTATCAGCAAGTGAAAAAGAAGAAGTAAATACTGATCAACTAAATGCTCTAGATGATTTATTAGATTTAGATTAATCTATTGATTCATACTACTGAAAAACTCTTCATTAGTTTTACAGTCTTTCATTTTATCTAGAAGAAATTCCATAGCATCAACAGTACCCATAGAGGATAGAATTTTCCTTAAAATAAACACTTTTTGAAGATCTCCAGCATCTAGGAGTAAATCTTCTTTTCTGGTGCCTGACTTTTGAACATCAATAGCAGGATATGTTCTTTTATCAGATAATTTTCTATCAAGAACAATTTCTGAATTACCAGTTCCTTTAAACTCTTCGAAAATTACTTCATCCATTCTACTACCTGTTTCTATTAATGCAGTAGCAATGATAGTTAGTGAACCACCTTCTTCTATATTTCTAGCTGCACCAAAAAATCTTTTTGGTCTTTGAAGTGCGTTGGCATCCACACCACCTGTTAAAACTTTACCACTTGATGGTACAACTGTATTATATGCTCTACCTAATCTTGTAATGGAGTCTAAAAGAATTACTACATCATATTTATTTTCAGCAAGTCTTTTAGCTTTTTCAATAACCATTTCTGCAACTTGAACGTGTCTTGCAGCTGGTTCATCAAATGTTGAGCTAATCACTTCACCTTTAACAGATCGTTGCATATCTGTAACTTCCTCCGGTCTTTCGTCTATTAATAAAACCATTAGATAAACTTCAGGAAAATTTTCTGCAATTGACTTTGCTATTTTTTGTAAAATTACTGTCTTACCTGATCTTGGTGGTGCAACAATTAATGATCTTTGACCAGCACCAACTGGTGCAATAATATCTATAATTCTAGATGATAAATCTGTATCTGGTTTTTCTGTTTCTAGGTTAAATTTTTTCTCTGGATAAAGAGGAGTTAAATTATCAAAATTTGTTTTAAATTTATTATTTTTAGCAATTTCTATGAAGTTGACTTTGTTTGTTTCCACTAGTGCAAAATATCTTTCTCCATCTTTGGGAGGTCGGATAGGTCCCTCAAGTGTATCACCTTTTCTAAGACCATATTTCTTTATTTGATTTGGACTGACATATATATCATCTGGTCCTGGAAGATAATTAGAGTTTGCTGATCTTAAAAATCCAAAACCATCTTGCATTGTTTCTAATACACCTTCGCCTATTATTTCTTCATTTTTTTCTGCGAATTTCTTCAAAACGGAAAAATATATGTCTTGCTTCTTTAAACCAGAGGCATTTTCAATCCCCAAAGACTCAGCATAGTCTAATAGTTCTTGAGGTTTTTTATCTTTTAATTCGTTTAAATGCATATTGGAAATTACCTAGATAGTTAGATATGTTGATAAGGTATATAACAAAAAATAAAGAGAAAATATATATATTTATATATAGGTATGTTGTTGTATGTCGAATGATGGGGATTAACAACTTCTTATTTAAAAAAACCCATATTTAAGTACTTTTTTAGTTATTTAATAACAAATGTTGATAACTTAATATTTATAAATTAATAGTAATTTCGTTGTTTAAAACTCACAAATTTTATGAATAAGTCACTTAATCCACAATTAACTAAACAGGTTATTATTGGCACAAAAAGCCAATCTAGGAGAAAAATTTTTAAATTAATGAACTTAAAATTTCAGTATAGATCGCCCAACATAAATGAAAAAAAGGTAAAAGATTTAAAAAATGATAAATATGATGCATTAAAAATTGCAAAAGCTAAAGCTGAATATCTTTCTAAAAAATATACTAATAAAATTATTGTAACTTTTGATACAACAATCTTATTTAAAAAAAAAACTATTTATAAATGTGCCAGTCCCGAGTGTTGTAAAAGAACCCTTAAAGCATTTAATGATAAATCTCACGATCTTTACACAGCTATGATTTTTATGATAAATAACAATCTTATAAAAAGCACTCTGACAAAAACAAAAATAACTTTTAAAAATACTAAAGTAAAAGATATTAATAATCATATTGATAAGAACTTTAAACAAGTATCGAAGGCCGTAGGTTGTTATAACATAGAAGGAAAAGGAAATTTTTTTTTTAAAGATATATACGGCAGTTATTTCAATATTATTGGTATAGATGTTATTAATTTTTTAAAGACACTAAGAAGTATCTAAATGAATAAAAAAAAAATAGGAATTGTAGCGAAAAAACTGAATCATTCATTGTCCCCATTCATACATAATTATTGGGCAAAAAAAAATAATAATAAATTTATTTATAGAAAATACGAGGTTCAAGAAAAAAACTTAGATAAGTTTTTTTATAATTATAGAAAAGATAAACAATTTGTTGGGTTTAATATTACTATACCTTATAAAGAAATTTTTATTAATTTTTGTGATAAAGTCACAACAAGAGCAAATAAAATAGGTTCTGTAAATTTAATTTATAAAAAAAACAAAACAATTTTTGGAGATAACACAGATGCTATTGGTTTCAGTAAGACTTTTAATACCTTAAAAATCAAAAATACAAAATCTGTATTATTAGTTGGTGCGGGTGGCGCCGCAAGAGCAATTTTATATTTTCTAAATAAAAAAAGTATTAAAAATATTGATATTTTTGCAACATCAATGAGAAGGGAAGAAAATCTTAAAAAAAAATTTAAATTTAATCGTTTCCTGATTAGATCAACTCGTCTCAGGAAGAGATATGATTTGATTATCAATGCATCTAGTGCAGGGATGACTAAAAAAAATAAAATCAACAGAAACATTTTGAATTTAGTTAAGAACGCTAGAGGAGTAATTGACATTGTTTATAACCCAATTGATACAGATCTGTTAAAAATAGCAAAAAAACATGACATTAAATACTCAGGTGGATTGGAGATGCTTGTAGAACAAGCAAAACCATCTTACGAAATATGGTCAGGCAATAAAATAGAAATAGACAAAAAAATTTATCAAATGCTTATAAATAAAATATGATTAAAGTTGCAGTTACAGGAAATATAGGATCAGGTAAAACTGAATTTATTAAATTTATCTCAAAGCTGGGTTTTTCTTGTATATCATCTGATGCTATAATTTCAAAATTATATAAAGATGATCGCACTAGAAAAATAATTTTAGAAAAATTAAAACTTAATGATCATAATTACAAACAAGAAATAATTAAAATGTTACAGAATGAAGAGTTCAACAGGAAACTTAAGAGAACAATATATCCACTTCTATACTCCAAAAAAAAATTAGCAGCCCAGAAACATCAGTCTTATCAGCCAGTATTTTATGAAATTCCATTACTTTACGAAGAAAATTTGTTTAATAATTTTAATGTCACTGTATTCGTAAACTCGGACACTACAAAGAGAAAACATAGGGTTTTAAAAAGAGGTGTCTCCGAAAATTATTTTAAATTAATGAATAATAAACAGATTAAAGAAAATATAAAAAAAAATAAATCAACTTTTACGATAAACAATAATGGATCAATCTTGAACTTACGTTTAAATACAATTAAATTATTAAATAAGTTATGAGAGAAATCATACTTGATATTGAAACTACAGGCTTAGAGTTTAAAGAGGGACATCGAATTATTGAAATTGGCTGTATCGAACTTAACAAAAAAGAGGTCGGGGCAAGCTATCATGAATATATAAACCCTTCTAAAACTCTTACCGAGGACAATATTAAAATACACGGTATAACTAATGAATATTTGACAGATAAGCCAATTTTTGAAGAGATTGCAGACGGCTTCCTAGAATTTATTCAAGATAGTTTAATTGTCGCTCATAATGCATCTTTTGACATAGGTTTCTTAAACTTTGAGCTTAAGAAACTATCTAAACCACCAATATTGAAGGAGAGAGTTATAGATACAATTAAAATTGCAAGACAACGGTTTCCAGGGCAGCAAGTATCATTAGACGCACTTATAAAGAAATTAAAAATCAATACACTTATAAATAGAGATCAACATGGTGCGTTAAAAGACGCTAAAATCCTAACTGATGTATATTTGGAGCTACAAGGCATAAACCAAATCGGATTAGAATTAAGTGAGACTAAATCAGAAAAAATTAATCTAGCCAGTGAGCCGAATTATACATCCATCGTAATAACAAAAGAAGAGACAGAAGCCCATAAAGAGTTTATAAAAAATAAAATACCTAATTCAAATTGGGCCAAGATGTTGAAAAATTATGAGTAGTGAATTTATAGATATTGTGCTTTTTGGAGCAATTGCGATATTTTTAGTTTATCGCCTAAGGAGTATTCTTGGATCTTCTGACGGAAAAATTGTGAATATTAGAACAAAAAAAAATCCACAATCGAAGTTTAAACCTAAAGTAGTCCCAAAAAATGATAATAACGAATTTTTAGAAGGCGCTAACAGAGCATATGAAATGATTGTTCAAGCCTATCAGAGTAACAGTATTGAAAAAGTAAAAGATTTGCTTACACCTGAGGCAATGCAAGCGATGGAACAAGCAAAAGCACCCAAAGAAATTAAATTTTCAGAAGTAAAGAATAGTTCTATTTTAGATGATAAATCTGATGACTTAAGATTGGTTAAGTCTGTCAAGTTTGAAACCGAACATTACAATGTTGCAAACAACGAAATACTGAATGTTGTCGAAGAATGGGGTTTTGAAAAAGATAAGAAATCCTCAGATCCTAATTGGAAGCTTTTTTCTATTAAACTTGTCTCATAAAATTAAATTTAATCTAAATAAACTACAAAATAAAAAACCATTAGAAGAGCAACCTAATGAAAAAATTAGTATTTCAATCGGTGGCTCCAGTGAGAACAAAAAAAAGAGTGAAAATTTAGATAAAAAAAATTCAAAAGTAAAAAAAATTTTTTCTAAACCAGTTCTTTTAGATGCCAATCTTCATAAACAATTTAAAAATCATCATTTTAGGAAAATTGATTTACATGGACTAACCGTTGACCAAGCACACCAAAAATTAATCGAATATTTTTCAATCAACTATAAGAGGAAGAACTTATTCCATATTGTGATAACAGGCCTTGGCAATAAAACTAACGGAGAGGAATTTTTTACTGGAAAAATAAGAAGACAATTTCCTTTTTGGTTAGATACAGAAAAATTTCAATTTATGATAAAATCGTATTCGCCTTGCAAAATACAACATGGAGGTTTAGGTGCTTTTTATATTAAGTTAAGATCTAAAGAATAAACTTCTTTTCATCAGTAGGTTTGATTTCTGACTTAACAGCATCCGTAACCCAAGCTTTATTTACTACTTCAGTTTTTTGATCACTGAGGTTTGCATCAAAACTAATTCTCTCAAGAATTTTTTCAAACATTGTTTGTAATCGTCGTGCACCAATATTTTCTACCTCAGTATTTATTTGTTCAGTAAGAGTTGCTATTTCTTCTAAAGCCTCATCCTCAAACTCTAATTCAATATTTTCTGTTGCAAATAGTGACTTATATTGTTTGGTTAAGCTATTATCAGTTTCTTTTAAAATTCTAATAAAATCATCTTTTTTAAGAGCATTTAATCTTACTCTTACAGGCAACCTTCCTTGAAGTTCTGGGAGTAAATCACTTGGTTTGGATTGATGAAAAGCACCAGAAGCAATAAATAAAATATGATTTGTTTCGATTGTTCCATATTTTGTGCTGACAACTGTACCCTCAATAAGTGGGAGTAAATCTCTTTGCACTCCTTCTCTTGAAACATCCCCGCCTCTTCTTTCACTATTGGGTGCGATTTTGTCAATTTCGTCAATAAAAACTATTCCACTTTCCTGAACACTTTTAATAGCATTTTGAACAACATTTTGTTTTTCAGCGATTTTCTCAATTTCTTCTTGGATAAGCGGCTCATAAGCTTCACCTATTTTAAGTTTTGTTTTCTTTTTATTTTTTAAACCTTTACCAAATATATCATTCATATTAATCATTCCCATTTGAGCACCAGGCATTCCTGGTATGTCCAATGATTGGAAAGGATTGGATTTTTGATCTAGTGCTATTTCGATCTCTTTATCATTAAGTTGATTATCTCTTAGCATCAACCGAAATTTTTCCTTGGTTTCTTCACTTGGATTGTCACCAAGCAATGCCTTTAAAACAATTTCTTCTGCATTTGTTTTGGCTTCATCTATGAAACGATCTCTTATCTTTTTCTTTTCTAAATTAATTGCAACTTCAATTAAATCTCTAATTATTTGTTCAACATCTCTTCCTACGTATCCAATTTCTGTAAATTTAGTTGCTTCCACTTTTATAAACGGTGATTGTGTAAGTTTAGCTAATTTTCTTGCAATCTCAGTTTTACCGCAACCCGTTGGCCCAATCATTAATATATTTTTTGGGATGATATCATCTCTAAGCGTCTCATCTTTTACATTTAATCTTCTCCACCTATTCCGAAGGGCTATGGCGACTGCTTTTTTTGCATCATCTTGACCAATCACATAGCGGTCAAGTTCTTCTTTAATAACTTTTGGAGTAAGTGATTGGCTATCCATTAAATTTTAATTTCTGAGATGTTTAGAGTATCATTTGTATAAATACAAAGCTCTGCTGCAACTTTAAGTGATTCTGCTGCAATTTCTTTTGCAGACAAATTAGATTTTCTTTTTAGAGCCCTTGCTGCGCTTAAAGCAAAGTTACCGCCTGATCCAATTGCAACTATACCTTCTTGAGGTTCCAGAACGTCACCGGTTCCGCTAATAAGATATGTTTCACTTTTATCAGCCGCAATAATCATCGACTCTAATCTTCTTAGATACCTATCGGTTCTCCAATCTTTAGCTAGTTCTACACAAGCTCTTTTTAGATTATATGAAAATTCTTCGCACTTTTTCTCCAGTCTATCAAAAAGAGTTAATGCATCGGCGGTTGATCCAGCAAACCCAACAATAATTTGATCATTATGAAATGTTCTAATTTTATTGGCGTTTGACTTAATTACTGATGTCCCCAAAGTTACTTGTCCATCAGATGCTATAACAACACTCTCACCATCACGAACGCAAACAACAGTTGTCGAGCGTATTATTGTTTTATTTTTATCCATTATTCCTATAAATATAGGTACTAAATAGCTGATTACAAATGCGTGTATTTACATTTAATAGAGACACAAAAGAAACAAAAATATCAATAAAAATTAACCTTGACGGCTCAGGAGTAAATAAAATTGATACTGGGATTGCTTTTTTTGATCATATGCTTCAACAAATAAGTACTCACAGCTTGATAGACTTAGAGTTAAAATGTGATGGAGACCTAAAAGTAGATATGCATCATACTGTTGAAGATGTTGGCATCGCTTTAGGCGAGAGTATAAAAAACGCACTTGGTGATAAAAAAGGTATAACACGATTTGCATATTCTTATGTTTCTTTTGATGAAACATTAACAAGATCAGTCATTGATCTTTGTAATCGCCCGTATTTTATTTGGAATGTTAAAACATCATTAGAAAAAGTTGGTGAAATGGACCAAGAGTTATTTTCGGAATTTTTTAAATCTATAGTTACTGAGTCAAGAATGAATTGCCATATCGAAACGCTATATGGAAAAAACAATCACCATATCATTGAGAGCTGTTTTAAATCATTTGCGTTATCCTTGAAAAAAGCAATATCTGTTGACCCCAGAAAAACAAGTATTCCTAGTTCTAAAGGGAAACTTTGAAAAAAAAAGTCATAGGACTTATTGACGGGCAATCCGGAAATATTGGATCGATTAATAAAGCAATCAAAGATATTATAAAAGGAAGGCCATATCGATTAAAGATTATTAAAGGTCATTTCAACTATTCTTCGTTTGATAAAATTATTTTGCCTGGACAAGGTGCTTATGCCACTCTTATGTCAAATTTAAAAAAATTAAAAATTATTAAACCACTAAAAGAATACTTAGAAAATAACTCTTCATACTTAGGTATTTGCGTCGGGATGCAAATTCTATCTGATTGGGGATATGAAGATAAAATTACAAGAGGTTTAGGAGTTATTAGCGGTGACATTAAAAAATTTAGAAATAAAAAACTTATAACTCCCCATATGGGATGGAACATAATTAATTTAAACAACGATGACACTATTATTACAAATAGTTTCGATAAGAAGGATTTTTACTTTGTTCATAGTTACATTTTCCAAAACATTAAAAAATCAGATGTTTTAGCTTTCACTCTTTATGGTCAAAAATTTCCTTCTATTGTAAAGAAAGGCAACATTTATGGAGTGCAATTTCATCCTGAAAAAAGCCACAAACACGGCCTAAATTTGATAAAAAATTATATTTTGAAATCATGAATATATTCCCAGCAATTGACATAATAGACGGAAAATGTGTGCGATTAACCAAAGGTATCGTCGATGATAAAACAACCTATCAGCACTCCCCCCTTGATATGGCTAAAACATATCAAGATGCAGGTTTCAATACTATCCACGTTGTAGACTTAGATGCTACATTAGGCAAAGGCAATAACAATCAGACTCTTAGTCAGATTAGAAGAAAAATTGATATTAATATTGAAGTTGCTGGTGGTATAAGAAGTAAACGTGCTATTATTGATAAAATTAATGAGGGTTTTAATACAATTGTAATTGGAACCTTTGCAATAAAGAATATTGATGATGTTTTAAATTTTGACGACTCTTTAATTGAAAAATTATCCATTGCTTTGGATATAAAAGATAATCAAATTGCTTCTCATGGCTGGCAAGAAACAACTAATCAATCTTTTAAGCATATCATAGATAAATATAACAGCCGGCCCATTCATTCCTACTTTGTCACAGATGTTGCTAATGATGGAATGCTCTCTGGCTTAAATATGGAAACGTTTAACTCTATAAGAAAATTAACTGACAAGCATATTACTATCGGAGGAGGAGTTAAGGACCTTAACGATATTGAATTGAGTAGATCTTATGGTTTCAATAATGTTGTTGTAGGTAAAGCTATATACGAAAATAAAATATCTTTAAATAGTTTGGTCCAGTTTAATGCTTAAGACAAGAATAATTCCATGCCTTGATGTTATTAAAAATAAAGTTGTTAAGGGTGTTAATTTTAAAAACATAAGAGTAATGGGTAACGCAGTTGAAATGGCGAAATATTATTCTTTATCAGGGGCTGACGAGCTTTGTATGCTTGATATAAATGCATCATATCAAAATAGAAAAACATTTATTAAAACTGTTGAATCAATAGCTAAGGTTATAAATATCCCTTTAACTGTAGGTGGAGGAGTTTCAGATTTGAGCGATATAACAGATTTGCTTAATGCAGGAGCAGATAAAGTATCAATTAATTCCGCAGCAGTAAAAAATCCAAAATTAATAAGACAAGCCTCATTGAGACATGGCTCTCAATGCATAGTCGTAGCAATTGATGGAAAAAGGCATAAAAATAAAATGAAAGTTGTCATCAAAGGTGGAAGAGAAATTACCAAAAATGAACTTATTACTTGGGCAAAACAAGTACAATCTCTTGGTGCTGGAGAAATATTAATGACCTCAATGGATACTGATGGTGTCCAAAATGGCTTCGATAGCAATATGCTAAAAAAAGTAACTAGTAATGTTAGTATTCCTGTAATTGCTAGCGGTGGTGTTGGAAGTCTTGAACATTTTTATTTAGGTTATTTGACAAAATCCACTGGTTTGTTAGCTGCGAGCGTATTTCACTCTAGAAAATATAAAATAAAGACTGTAAAAAAATATCTTAGTAGTAAAGGGGTTCCTGTCAGATTATGAGTTATGATAAAGAAAATATTTTTGCAAAAATTTTAAAAGGTGAAATTCCTTGTGATAAGGTTTTTGAAAATGAGCATGTGCTTTCATTTAAAGATATTAGCCCAAAAGCAAAAACACATATCTTAATTATACCTAAGAAACCCCTACTTGATATTTCTGATTTCTTAGAAAATGCAGACAGCTTATATCAAACCAATTTTTGGAAATCTGTCGATGAAATTATAAATATTTTAGGTCTAAGAGATAAGGGTTTTCAAATTAAGACACATAAAGGAAAAGATGGAGGCCAAGAGGTATTTCATTTTCATCTACATTTGTTAGCAGACGTTTAGTCTATCTCTTTTGAATGTAATTAATTATATCTAAGACACCCTTTATATTCTTAGCGTGTTCAATTACCATATCTATTTCTTTTTGATCACTGGAAACACCAAACAGATATACAATTTGTTTTTGTACTTCAAAGTCGTATTTAAATTTTTTTATATTAGAGTCTGTGAAAATCTTTGTAAAAAGTTGTGTACTTATAAATTTGTCTTTGGCTATATCATCAAGCCCATATCCAGTATCAATTGATATTTCATTAAGTACTTCATTTACACCATCTTGTTGCCAAGCTAGCCTTACCGCTTCTAAGCGCATGTCACCGTAGGGCACTACTCCTGTTAAGAGAACTTTTCCTAATTCAACTTCAACATCGATTCTTGTGAATAAAGTTGCATCGTAAGAGAAATATTTCTCTTTTATACCAAGTTTAATAGTGGCATCATCCCAACTTTCACTAAATGTTTTTTCATCCTCGTTTTCCTTAATAACAGTTTTTGCACCTGTAGATACAAGTGACGGCCCACAACCAATGAAAAATATTGATATTAGAAGTATAAAATTCTTAATCATTTTTTAAATCAATTGATAATTTGTAAAAATCATTCCTTGATATTTTATACTTACTTTTAAGCTGTTGATAAGCCTTTTTTACGCCTACCTCGTTAATTATCGCCTTTATTTCTCTAAAATTGATGTCTTCAATTTTGTCAGACTCTTTTTCAATGCTAACAGCTAAAACTAACTCACCTTTAATTCCAGAGTAATTAAAATTTTCATAATTTTTGGAATCTATATGTATTCTTTCTTCATATAGTTTTGTCAGTTCTCTAAGTATGATAATCTCAAATTTTTCCGAAAAAGAGGCAATAGCATAAACGTCCTTACGTAATTGTTGTTTAGTTGAGTAAATAATTAAATTATTGTTTTTATTCTCTAAGAGAGTTTTTTCTTTATGTTCTTTTTTTTTGGGAAGAAAACCAACAAAGGTAAATTTCTTTTTATTTAAAAAACCACTAAGTTGAATGCCTGAGATTAAAGCGCTAGCACCAGGTATGGAATATACATTTACCTGATTTTTAAACAAAAAATTAATTAATTGGTTTCCTGGATCAGATATAAGGGGAGAGCCAGAGTCTGATATCAATGATATCACCTGATTAGATTTTAATAATTTATATATGTAATCTTTCTTTTTTTCAAAGTCGTGATCAGTGTACTTAGATAATGATGTTTTGATAGCATATCTTTTCAAAAGCTTTTTACTATTAGTAATGTTTTCACATAAAATTAAATTAGAATTTTTTAAAACATTTATAGCTCTTAATGTGATATCATCTAAATTTCCTATGGGAGTTGAAACTAAATAGAGACCCGGGTTCATTATGAGTTTATTTAAAAATTTAACTATATTACTTACATTAATATCATTTTTTAGTTGTGCCCCAACAACAATCGAGAAGAAAAAATCGATTGAAAAAGAACAAGAAAAAGTTGAAGAGATAGAAATTGCTGAAAAGAAAGAGGAAGAAATAGAGAAAGTTGAGACAATAAAGAAGCCATCAAAACCTGGAGATAAAATAATTGATTTTAATAATATCGATAAAATAATTGTTTTTTTATCAGAAGATGAAATTTTAACATCTTTGTTTTACGATGTTTTTATAAAAGAAATCGATAACTTTCCTGATATTAAAAAAATAGAATTTATCTATTCAATTGATGAAATACAAAACTTAATCAACAATTCTCTCATCATAGGCCCCACCAATTCAAAAGATTTGTTCGACTTGCCAGATAAACTTGGTGAAAATACATTCACTATTTCTTTATCAAACGACCTCTCTGTAATGAATAAGTATGCAGATAATGAAATCATTTTCGTATTTAGCAGCCCATACCAACACGTTAAAATAATTGGGGATTATATCAATTCATCAAACTCGCTTGGTGTATTATACAAACAAAATGAATATGGATTAAAATTATTTGAATATTTTAAAGATATCTACCCATTAAAATATATTAAATCATCTCCATTTGGAGACAGTGCAGTAGATTTGGAACTATCAGTGAAGTTGATGGGAGACTTAAATACATATGACAACATAATCATTTTTGATGATACTTTTAGCTATAAAGATTTAGTGGGATATTTAGCAACAAAGGACGGAACTTATCCCCTTGAGAGAACATACCTAATTGACAATTTTTTAGAGCAAAGAAAGAATTTAGAAAATTATTATAAACCTATTAATCGGACTTTCTTGCAAAATATTGATTTGACTGCCATGGATGAACCGCATCGGGAGTTCTTCTTCAGAACCTCTGTAAAAATATCACTTACTGTTGCTAATCAAATTTTAAAAAATAATTTTTTACCAAGTGCGATTGATTTAGAAGATTTTGGAAGATTGCCTATAGAAAATATGATGATTAATTATCCTGTAATATTTGATTAGATAATTTTTTAAAAGCTTCATATCTGTGAGAATTTAATAATTTTTGCTTCTCACTCATTTCAGCAAATGTCTTATTGCTATCTTTAGGAATAAAATATGGATCATAACCAAAACCATTATTACCTCTTTTATTTTTTATTATATAACCTGGTATGGATCCTGATACCATATATCTTTGGTTTGTTCCTAAAACACAAATAGAACAAAAAAAAGACGCGTCAATATAATTTAAACTTTCAAATTTGCTAAAAATAAAATCTATAACTTTTTGTTCCCCTCCTAATTTTTTTGCCTCTCTAGCTGTTTTTATTCCTGGGTAGTTATTTAATTTATTTACAACAAATCCACTATCATCACATAGTACGAGTGTATTTGTTTTATCTAAAAAATATTTCGATTTAATTTCACAATTTTCTTCAAAAGTTTTACCATTTTCAGTTGGTTCACCAATATTGTTAAATTTATTTAGATTTAAAACTTCATATTCACTAAATAGATTGAAGTGCTTTATATAAAAAATAAATTCTTTTAATTTTCCAGTATTATTAGTGCCAAGTAATAAATTATTTTTCAATTGCCAAGTTTTGAATATTGAAAATTTCTGGCATTGATCCCTCAACTAGTTCTATAAAACTCATAATAGTTTTTTTGCTAAATTTAGCCTCTTCACCAGTAGATTGAAACTCAATAAATTGACCATCATTTGCCATTACCACGTTGCAATCTACCTCAGCACTCGAGTCTTCAATGTAATTTAAATCTATGCATGATGTTCCTTTAACAACACCAACCGATATTGCTGCAACTTGATTTACTATAATTGCCTTTGATAAATTAAATTTATTTTTGAACTCATTAATTGATCGAACAAGACTAACGTATCCGCCAATGATAGATGCTGTCCTTGTTCCTCCATCAGCACTAATCACATCACAATCAATCTTGATAGTTTTTTCGCCAAGTATATCTAAATTAACAGCACACCTTAAACTTCTTCCAATAAGTCTCTGAATTTCTTGTGTTCTTCCAGACTGCCTACCTTTGGCTGCCTCTCTGTCCATTCTTTCAGATGTAGAAGATGGTAACATACCATATTCTGCAGTTAACCAACCTTTTCCAGAATTTCTTAAAAATCCAGGAACTCTATCTTCAATAATCGCTGAGCAACAAACATGAGTATTGCCTAACTTAACTAAACATGACGATTGATTATTTGGTTGAAAGCCTGGAATTATTTCTAAATTTCTAATTTTAGAGAGCTCTCTATCATTTCTTGTATATCCAGACATTTATGTTTTATTATTTTAAATTATAAGATTAATTAAGATTAATGAATAAAAAAATTACAGATATTGGTGCACGATCAAAGCTTATATTCAAGTCACTTGTCGAAAGTTACTTGAAAACAGGTGAGCCTATGGGCTCCAAAGCACTTAGTTCAAAAATTTCTTATAAACTTTCACCAGCAACAATAAGAAATGTTTTAAACGAAATAAATTTTCACGGACTTATACAAAAAGGACATTTCTCTGCAGGCAGTATACCAACTGATTTAGGTTTACAATTTTATACTCATGCACTTTTAGAGCCAGGATCAATTAGTAAAAGTGAAAAAGAGATTATTGAGAAGTCATCTAAAATGAATAATCTTTTAAATGAACAAGAAATAATTACTAACACTTTAAATGGCCTATCGAAACAAGCTAGTCTTGTTATTAATAATGAAAAAATAGCAAAAATAAGAAAAATTGATTTTCACAAAATCGATAATCATAAAGTAATATTCATTATCGAGCACGAAGATGGGTATACATCAAATAGAATAGTAGAAATTGATGAAAATATTCAAACAGAAGATTTAAATAGTATTGGCAACTTTATAAATAAGTTTTCAAAATCTATGTCACCTACAGAAATTCAAAATAATATAAAAATTTTTATAAAATCAGCAAGAAATCAAATAACCAACACCTCAAAAAAACTATTGCTGAAAGGAATAAAAATTGAAAAGTCTCAAAATACAGAAACTTTTTTTGTTAGAGGCCTGCCAAATTTAATTAAGAATAATTTAGAAACAGATTTAGACAGCATAAATGAGCTTTTGAGTGACATTGAAACAGGTAAAATGGCAAACAAAATGATTAAGGCCTTGAAAAAATCAAAAGGAGTGCAAATATTTATTGGTAGTAATACAAATTTTTTTAAAAATACAAATTTATCTATGATTTTATCAAATTATAAAACTAAAAATGGACTCACTGGTGCTATTGGTGTAATAGGTCCGAAAAGAATTGATTATCAGCGAATTGTTCCTATTGTGAGTTATATGTCTGAAACAATATCAAAAAAATAAAGGAATTATTATGGAAGAAGATAAGAAATACGAAGAACAAGCCCAACACCAAGAAGAAGATGTTACAGAAAATCAAGAAACTAATGAGACTGATGTAGATGAAAATTCAGATACAAATGATGATGAAATCCAAAAACTCAAAGAGGAAATTGAGAGTTTAAAAGATCAAAGGTTAAGAGCTGTTGCTGAACTAGAAAACTTTAGAAAAAGGGCAGAAAAAGATCAATCAGATGCATTGAAATACGGTATAGCTAATTTTGCAAAAGAAATAATTAATATCGGTGACAATATAGAGAGAGCAAAATCAAGTATTTCAGAAGAAGTTAGATCTAATGAAAGCATAAAGTCTGTTGTTGATGGTTTAGATCTAATTGCACAATCCACTATGGCCACTTTCGAAAAAATTGGCATCAAAAAAATTGAAAGTATAAACCAAAAATTTGACCATAATTTACACCAAGCCATGATGGAAATTGAAAAAAATGACTGCGAGCCCGGAACTATTGTCCAAGAACTAATACCTGGCTACACATTGCATGATAGATTACTAAGACCAGCAATGGTAGGGGTATCAAAAAAATCTCAAGAAAATCAAGACGATAAAGCCATCAAAGAAGAAGAGAAATCCGAAAAGTAAGAAAATTCAATAGTTTTAATGCTCTTGAATTAAGTAAGTATCAACCCATATAACTATAAGATTATTTAATTTTAAAGTAGGAAAAACAAAATGGCTAAAGTAATTGGAATTGATTTAGGTACCACAAACTCTTGTGTGGCAATAATGGATGGAAAGAATCCAAAGGTAATAGAGAATTCTGAAGGTGCTAGAACAACACCTTCTGTTGTAGCATTTACTGAAAGCGAGAAACTAATTGGTCAATCTGCAAAAAGACAAGCCGTCACCAATCCTGAAAATACACTTTATGCTGTAAAAAGATTTATTGGTAGAAGCTTTGAAGACGACACTGTCCAAAAGGATGTAGGTTTATCACCATTTAAAATTATTAAAGGTAATAACGGTGATGCATGGGTTGAAGCTCAGGGTGAAAAATATAGCCCAAGTCAAATCTCTGCTTTTATTCTTCAAAAAATGAAAGAGACAGCCGAGTCTTATACAGGAGAAACTATTACACAAGCAGTGATAACTGTTCCTGCTTATTTCAATGATGCACAAAGGCAAGCAACTAAAGATGCTGGCAAAATCGCTGGCTTAGAAGTTTTAAGAATTATTAATGAACCAACCGCTGCCTCATTAGCATATGGACTAGATAAAAAACAATCAGGCACTGTAGTTGTTTACGATTTAGGCGGTGGTACATTTGATGTATCAATTTTAGAAGTTGG
The DNA here is from genome assembly GCA_902617465.1 of uncultured Alphaproteobacteria bacterium. GTDB lineage: Bacteria > Pseudomonadota > Alphaproteobacteria > HIMB59 > HIMB59 > HIMB59. The sequence goes on from CACMWO010000004.1 coordinate 33,092, forward strand.
CGATGGTGTGTTCGAAGTTAAGTCAACAAATGGTGACACACACTTGGGCGGCGAAGACTTTGATTTAAGAATTATTGATTTTTTAGCTAGCGAATTTAAAAAAGAGCAAGGTATAGATTTAAAAAATGACAAATTAGCATTACAACGTTTAAAAGAAGCTGCTGAAAAAGCAAAAATAGAACTGTCAAGTTCAACTCAAACTGATGTAAATTTACCTTTTATTACAGCTGATCAATCTGGGCCTAAACACTTAAATGTAAAACTTACCAGAGCCAAGCTTGAAGAGTTGGTTGACGACTTGCTTCAAAATACAATTGAACCTTGTAAAAAAGCTCTTAGTGACGCTGGCCTTTCAGCAAGCGATATAAACGATGTCATTTTAGTTGGTGGAATGACAAGAATGCCAAAAGTAACAGAAATTGTTAAAAACTTTTTTGGAAAAGACCCCAGTAAAGGCGTTAACCCTGATGAAGTTGTGGCTATGGGAGCAGCTATTCAGGCAGGTGTTTTACAAGGTGATGTAAAAGATGTCTTACTTTTAGACGTAACCCCACTTTCTTTGGGTATTGAAACACTGGGCGGAGTATTTACAAAGTTAATTGAAAGAAATACGACTGTTCCTACAAAAAAAAGCCAAGTATTCTCAACAGCAGAGGACAATCAAAATGCCGTTACTATCAGGGTCTTTCAGGGAGAAAGAGAAATGGCTGCTGATAACAAGCTTTTAGGTCAATTCGATTTAGTTGGCATTCCTCCTGCTCCTAGAGGAACACCACAAATCGAGGTAACTTTCGATATTGACGCTAATGGTATTGTCAATGTATCTGCAAAAGATAAATCTACAGGAAAAGAGCAACAAATTAAAATCCAAGCATCTGGTGGTCTATCAGATGAAGAGATTGACAAAATGGTTAAAGATGCTGAAGCCAATGCTGAAACAGATAAGAAGAAAAGAGAAGAGGTTGATGTTAAGAATCAAGCCGATAGTCTTGTCTTCCAAGTGGAAAAAAATATAAAAGAGCATGGCGATAAAATTAGTCCCGAAGATAAGTCTAAAATAGAAGCAGACTTAAAAGATTTAAAAGAAGCGCTCGAAAAAAATGAGATTGAGACCATAAAACAAAAAACACAAGATCTAACTCAATCATCTATGAAAATGGGCGAAGCTATGTACAAAGATCAACAATCATCTGAGGCTCCTGGCGCAGAACAACCTAAGCAAGAAGATAACACTAGTGAAACTAAGAGCGATGATGATGTTATAGACGCAGACTACGAAGAAGTAGACGACGATAAAAAAGCAAGCGGACAGTAACACTTAGCTTGGTTTAAAATATTATGGCTGAGGATTTTTATGACACTCTTGGTATATCCCGTGAAGCTAGTGACTCTGAAATAAAAAGTGCTTACCGAAAATTAGCAATGAAATATCATCCTGATCGAAACCAGGGTGACTCTGCTGCTGAACAAAAATTTAAGGATGTGAGTCAAGCATATGAAATTTTAAAAGATCCAAAAAAAAGACAAACTTATGATCAATTTGGCCATGCTGCTTTTGAACAAGGCGGTGGTGGAGCAGGTGGATTTGGCCAACAAGGCTTTGGTGGTTTTTCAGATATTTTTGAAGATATTTTTGGTGCATTTGGTGAGGGCGCTCAGCGTGAAAGTAGAGGGGATGATTTGCGCTACGATGTTACTATTGACCTAGAAGAGGCTTTTACTGGAAAATCACTAGAAGTAACGATACCCAAAATGATTAATTGCCCTGAACAGCATAGTTATAAAAGTTGTTCTACTTGTCAAGGTTACGGAAAAGTTAGGACTCAGAGCGGGTTTTTTTCTATGGAGAGGACCTGTGGTAGATGTGGTGGAACTGGGCAAGAAATGAAGGGTCGATGCTCAAAATGCAGTAACACTGGACGAATTAAACAAAATAAAAAAATTCAGATCAAAATACCTGCTGGAGTTGAAACAGGTAACAGGATTAGAATGAGCGGAGAAGGAGAGGCCGGAGAAAGAGGCGGCTCCTATGGAGACCTTTACGTTTTTATAAATATAAATAACCACAAACTTTTCCAGAGAGAACGAGATAATATTATTTGTGATATTGCTATACCTTTTACTACAGCAACTTTGGGTGGAAATATAGAAGTTCCTACTATAGAAAAAAAAATGGTTAATGTTTCCATACCAAAAGGAATGCAGTCAGGTCATAAACTCAGAATCAAAGGCAAGGGAATGAGTATTCTGAGAACAAACACAAGAGGTGATATGATTGTTAAAGTACATGCTGAAACACCAGTAAACTTATCTTCAGATCAAGAGAAACTTTTAAATCAATTTAATGAAACTCTTACTAAGAAAAACTCTAAAATGACGGAAGGGTTTTTTGATAAAGTAAAAAAAATGTTTAATTAATGAATTATTGTTTTGATTTTATCGAAACACCAATAATTAAACTTTTTGTCCTAGATAGTTCAGAGGGAGTTCACTTTCTTATAAAAGATAACGATATAAGAATAAAAAACATACTTAATTTATATAACCCAACTAAAGGTTTAAAATTAAAAAAAGCAAAAATATTAATAAACAATTTATTGAAAGGTAAAATTTCTAAACAAAAAAATATAAAAATAAAATTCCTCGATGGAACTACACTACAAAAAAAAGTTTGGACAGAAATTACTAAAATTCCTTATGGTCAAACAATTTCCTACAGCGAGCTTGCTAAAAAAATAAAGAAACCAGATGCAGTAAGAGCCATTGCTTCAGCGGTTGGTAAAAATCCTGTTGGATTATTGGTTCCTTGTCACAGAGTAGTAAAAAAAAATGGAGATTTCGGAAGATATATGTGGGGTGATAAAATTAAGAGAAAAATACTAGATATAGAGGGTAGAGGAACGGCTGACTCGACATATAGAGGAGGAAAGTGAGATACCGAATCAGCCCCCGCATGAATGCTAACTGAACACTAATAAATATTTTGATATAGTCAAAGTTGTTCAAGTATTAAATATCCAAAAATGAGTTTAAAATCGATTTTATCCTATAGTTTTCAGTCATTTTACCTTGCTGGGAGTTTTTTATTATTATTTATTTTTTTGCCCACATTTTATAATTTATCAATTGGTATCTCTTTAAGTGTTATCGGTCTAGTAATACTGATATCTAGATTTTTTGATGTCTTCTCAGACTTTTTAATTGGTTATTTAACAGAAAAAAGAATTATTTCAGGTCGATCAAGAAAAAATCAAATTCTTTTAGGAATAATAATATTTATTTTCTCCTTATTTGGCCTTTACGTTTTCCAATCTCCTAATATTTATTATTTTATTTTTTTTTATAACTTAGCATTGATAAGTTACTCAATTGCAATCATTCCTTACGACTCTATAGTTATCGATCAAAAAAAAATTTTAAAAAAAAGATTTCGTTTGGCAGCAGTCAAAGAAGTATTTGCAATTTTAGGAGTTCTTGCAGCTCTTATTATTCCAACGACTATTTCAAATTTAAATAATGTTGAGCTATTAAACCCAGACGTTATAAAAACAAGTGGTTTTATTTTTATTTCTCTTGCAATTATAGGGGGATTAATTTTTTATTTTTTCTATGATGATGAACTGAATTACAAGCCAAATGAAATTTCTTGGATAAAATTAAAAACTTTCATTAAAAAAAATAAAAAAATCTTACCTTTTTCTTACATTACATTTTTTAATTTACTTGCTAATAATTTTACTGCAAATTTATTTATTATATTTGTATCTGAATATCTGGGTCTTAGTGATTATGCAGGTCATTTATTAATTTTGTATTTTCTTATAACATTAATTTCCACGCCATTTTGGTATTTTTTTGGAAAAAAATTTTCAAATATGTTTTTATTACAGAGTGGAACCAGTATAACTATTTTTGGTTTTTTATTTGTTATTTTCACTAGCAGTGACTATTGGCAAATATATATATTTGTCATACTTATTACAGGAATTGGAATTGGAATTGATCTTATAATACCCCAGATTGAGTTAGCTGACATATTAGATGTAAATAATGAAAATCGTTTATCACAGTTTTTTACCTCATTTTTCTCAATTATAAGAAAAGCTGCTATAGGAATTGCTGCTGGTATAGCACTAACGGGATATGGTTACTTACAATCAATAAATTTTACAATTCACCCAAATATTCCAAATATTATGATTTTTTATTTTTTTATACCGCTAACCATTAAATTGTTCGTATTAATCTTAGTAATGAGATATAGAAGTAAATTCAATGTCTCAATTAGAGAGTAAAAAACACGTAATTTACATACTAGGCACTGTTGCCTTTTTCTTATTTTCAATTGCAGACACTATTATAAAGTTAATTGGAAATTTATATAAAGACACAGTTATATTTTCCATAGCGAGTTTCTCCGCAATAATCCCAGTGCTTTTTTATTTACTGTACAGAAAGAGCTTAGAAGAAATAAAAACAAGCAATTATAAACTTCATTTTATAAGAGGTATTTTAATGACTTTGACCTATTATTTTGTTGTAAAAGGTATCATTTTATTACCTTTATCTATTGCTTATCCAATAATTTTGTCAGCTCCTGTGTTACTCTCAATTATGGGAATAGTAATTTTAAAGGAGTCGATTTACCTATCCAAAATAATTTCTTTAATACTAGCTATGATTGCTGTTTTTATGGTCTCAGGTTTTAGTTTAAACGCAGGTTTTAATGCTTTGGGAGTAATATTTCTTATATTAGGAGTAATTTCATTAGCGTGTCTAGATTTTACAGTGCGAGTTTATGGGAAATCTGAAAGAACTATGGCTTTGACTTTTTATAGTATGGGAATTACTGGCATAATTTTCACAGTATTTTCAATCAACCATTACAAAGATATCGCTTTGTACGATTTTTTAATAATGGTAGGTGCAGGGCTTATTGATGGTGTGGCCATGATGATCTTAATCTATTCTCTTAGAAGAATAGAAGCTTCATTTTTTAGCATCACACATTATTCACAGATCATTTTTGGAATAGTAATTAGTATTTTTGTTTTCAATCACTACCCCTCAATTATAGAATTATGCGGTGCTATTTTAATAATAGTTTCTGGATATCTTGTTTATTCTAAATTAAAAAAGCTAAATTGATTGCTTTTCCATTGGGTAAATAGAGCAACCTGAAATTTTCCACTCTCCCTTGTCTTTAATGAGTGAGTACATTGCTAAATAAGAAACATTATCTTGCGAGACGATTTGTAGTTGATGATATATAGCTCCTTCAAAAAATTTTGATTCCATAAAATAGTAATTTTTAGGGTTATAAACAGGCTCATAATAGTTTTTAACCATACTCATAAAATCTTGAGGATTATTGAACCTCATCTTGATATAAGGTGAGGCATGAAAGAAAGCTCCTTCAGCATCTTTGTTAATGAAGGCCTTTAGTTGACTTTCAATCACTGCTTGCGTTTCACTAAACTCATTTTTATCAATAGTTTCTGCAACAGATATGGTGTTAAAAAGTAAAAGGCATAAACTTGTGTAAATTAATTTTTTAAACTGCATATTATTTATATGCGTAATTAAACAATATAGATGAAAATCATTTTAATTATATTCGCCTTGTTTTTGAACACATCCTATAGTTACGCAGATCAAAATAGCCCAAAACTTGATGAATTATTCAGTCAGCTCTCCGAGGTAAAGGACTCAAAAGAACAAAGACTAATTATATCAAAAATATGGGGAGAATGGATGAAAATTGAAAATCCAGATGTAAAAATAGTTATGGATAATATTTCAGATTTTTTTAAATCTAAAAATTACCAATCTGCGATATCAGCTTTAACTCTTGCTATTGAGTTAGAGCCAAATTACGCGGAGGCCTACAACAAAAGGGCAACTTTTTATTTTATGATGGGAGACTATGAAAACTCTATGAGAGATATTGAAGCTACATTATATCTTGAACCAAGACATTTTGGTGCATTAGATGGTTTGAGTAGAATTCTTATAAGCTACAAAAATTATGATGGAGCACTTAAGGTTTATCAAGAAATGAAAAAGTTAATGCCAAATGATTTGTCTGTTGATATGAAAATTGAAAATCTAAATCAAATGGTGTCAAAGGAAACTTAAATTAACCAATTGGTTAAGAATATAGTTTAACGAAATAATGAAATTTATTGCCCCTTGCCACCTTCCTCCTCGACAATGTCTCAACCCAAGCGGCTAGGGGACGGGTATAATATTCGAATTTTGGTTGATATGAAACAGATTTCTTATAATTTAAAAAGCCTATCAAATAAGAAAAATATCGTTATAGATGTTATTTAAAAATTAATTAGTTATAAATTGAGCTGTGAAAAAAAAATTTAACACAAAAGTAATTCATTCTGGACATGGCCCAGATAAAGAAACGGGAGCCGTTATGCCACCGATACATCTTTCATCAACCTTCAAACAAATGGAACCCGGAAATTTTGAGTATGAATATGCTAGAACCAAAAATCCTTCTAGAGATGTACTAGAAAAATTACTAGCACAAATTGAGTCTGGAGATAAAGCTTTTGCATTTGCATCGGGCATGTCAGCAATTAATACAGTTTGTGACCTATTTGGCACAAACTACCATATAGTTTGTTCTGATGATGTATATGGGGGTACTCGTAGGTTATTTGATAAAGTTAAATCAAATATTGACGTAACTTACATCGACTTTGATAAAAATATAAACTGGAATGATGAAATAAAAGAAAACACTAAATTTATATGGATTGAAACACCATCAAATCCTTTAATGAAAATTATTGATATTAAAAACACTGTTAATATTGCAAGTGAGTTTAAATTACCTGTGATATGTGATAACACATTTGCCTCTCCATATAATCAGAGACCACTTGAATTAGGTGCAGATATGGTAGTGAGTTCTTCAACAAAATATTTAGGAGGCCACTCAGATATTGTTGGCGGGTCTATTGTTATTAAAGAGAATAAGGAATACGCTGAAAAAATTTCTTTTATTCAAAATGCAGTTGGGGCTGTCCCCTCTCCCTTTGATTGTTATTTATTAACAAGAAGCATTAAAACACTTTCTGTAAGAATGAAGCAACATAATGAAAATGCTATTGCTGTGTCTAATTATTTATCCAATCATCCTAAGATAGAAAAAGTTTTTTTTCCAGGTAATGATAAAAGGCACAAGGAAATCGCAGAAAAACAAATGGATGGTTTTGGTGGAATGATGTCTTTTGTAATTGACTCAGATATTAATGGGGTAAAAACTTTTCTAAAAAATTTAAATTTATTTACACTCGCGGAAAGCCTAGGAGGAGTCGAAAGTTTGATCGAGCATCCAGCCATCATGACCCATGCTTCTATAGATCCATCAATTAGAGAAAAATTAGGCATATCAGAAACATTACTAAGAATATCTGTGGGTATTGAAGATGTAGATGATTTGATCTCAGATTTAGAACAAGCCCTATCAAAGATTTAAGATGAGAGACATAGTTGACTTTATTGGCAATACGCCACTTATTAAACTCAAATATCCATCTGAAATTACGGGTTGTAATATTTATGGTAAAGCAGAATTTATGAATCCAGCTGGTTCTATCAAAGATAGAACGGCATTGGGTATAATCCTTGATGCTGAAGAGAATAATTTAATTGAACCAGGCGGCACTGTTGTTGAGGGTACCTTTGGAAACACAGGTATTGCTTTAACAATGATTAACAATGCTAGAGGATACAAAACTATAATTGTAATGCCTGACGGTGCATCAGAGGAGAAGCAAAGCATTTTAAGGAATATGGGGGCAATGCTAAAAGTTGTGCCAACCAAACCCTATTCTGATCCAGGTAATTATCAGCATGTATCAAAGAGGTTAGTTGAAGATCTACAATCAAAAGGAGAGACTTCAGTTATGTGGGCAAACCAATTTGACAACACAGCAAATTACAAATATCACTCAAAAACCACAGCTAAAGAAATATTCAATCAGCTTGATGGAAAAGTTGACGGTTTTACTTGTGCAATTGGGTCAGGTGGAACATTAGCAGGTACATCTATTGGGCTCAAAGAATTAAATTCAAATATAAAAATAGCTTGCACAGATCCACAAGGTGCTCAAATGTATAATTATTTTAAATATTCTAAATTGGAAGTTAAAGGCGATCCATCAGAAACGGAGGGAATAGGCCAGTATAGAGTGACAAAAAATGTTGAACCTTCCCTTATTGATTTCTCATACCATATTACGGATTATGAAGCGTTTGAACTTTTATATAAAATGGTCAAAACAGAAGGCTTATTTCTTGGCTCTAGTTCTGGAGTAAACGTAGCAGGGGCTATCGAAATGGCTAAAGAAATGGGACCAGGTAAAAACATTGTTACAATTCTGTGTGATGATGCTAACAAGTATTTTAGTAAGTTATATAACAAAGAATATCTGATATCAAAAAAACTTCCCGTACCCGAGTGGCTTTAAAATATTAATCACTATCAAAAGTCATTCTTTTTAAAGTTCTATCTTTAAAAACAAAATGGTGCATAAGTGCGGCTCCTGAATGTATAAAAAATAAAACTAATAAAACATTACTAGAATATTCATGGAAACTTTTGAACAAGTACCTTAAATCACTGTTGTGATCTAACAAATTTATTAATTCAAAATTTAAAAACATTACCGTGTCACCTTGCAAGTTTGTAAGGATGTATCCAGATATTGGTTGTAAAAAAAATATTGAGTAAAATAAAAAATAGTTAGTTTTAGCAACATAAATTAATATTTTATTTTTTAAGATGGGCTTGGGCCTAATATTGATAAATTTCCAGCTTAATCTAAATATGGCTAGGACAAGAATTGAAAGGCCTAGTGTGTTGTGTATCATCAATATCTCATAGTAATACTCGAAATTATTCTCTAAATTTTTGCCTAGTAAGTATGTTGCAATTATAAGAGCAGCCATAATCCAATGAAATAACTTGCTAATTAAACCGTAATTATCTGCGCTGTTTGCTAACTTCATTATCTTCAATTATGTATGTTAATATTGTTGATTATAAATGAAATTAAAAAATTTATTTTTATCGTTATTTTTATTTTTTTCCATAAGTGTTTATTCTAAAGATTTTATTATCATTCAGTCTACAACAAGCATTGCTAATACGGGTTTGCTTGATCTCTTAGCATCAGAATTTAAAAATAAAACTGGAATAAGTATAAGACCTATTGCAGTTGGAACCGGGAATGCTATTGCAAACGCAAAAAGGGGCGATGGAGATTTATTATTTGTTCATTCAAAAAAAGATGAATTAGAATTTATAGATGAGGGCTACGGTGTTCAAAGATATGAGGTTATGTACAATAAGTTTATTTTAGTTGGTCCAAAATCCGACACACTGAAAATATCACAAGAGGAAGATATTTTATCCGCATTAAAAAAAATATATAACTCAGAATACAAATTTATTTCAAGAGATGATAATTCTGGAACTCATAAAAAAGAACAAGAATTATGGAGTTTGGCAAATATCAAAAAATTTGACTCTGATAAATATATAAAAACTGGAACAAGCATGGCCAATACATTAAATATTGCCTCTGAAATTGATGCCTATACGATAAGTGACAAAGGCACCTGGCTATCTTTTAAAAATAAAAATAATTTAAAAATTCTTTTTGAGGGTGGTGATGAATTACATAATCCTTATGGAATTATTGCAGTCAATCCTGAAAAATTTCCTCATGTTGAGTATAATAAATCTCAGAAATTCATTGAATGGTTGATTGCAGGTGAGGGCAAAGATGTTATTAATAGGTTTACATATAACGGTGAAAAGTTGTTTCATACCAATTAATATTACCTAAATGCTAACTTTTGAAAAAATACAATCCGCAGTTTTTATTACAATTTATGTAAGTATTTTTTCAACATTAATTGCATTTTTTTTATCAATGATTTTTGGCTATTTAATTGCTATTTATCAATTCCAATTAAAAAAACCAATTGTAATTTTCTTAAGCTCTCTTACCTCTATCCCTCCCGTATGCGCAGGGCTATTAGTCTATATACTCATAAGTAGATCTGGCCCCTTAGGTTGGATGGAAATTTTATACTCACCTATAGCAATGATCATTGCCCAGATCGTAATTATCTTCCCAATTATGATTACTTTAATAATTAAAAACATTGAAGAGGATTACCCAATTTATAGAGATGAATTAATGTCTTATGGAGCGTCCAAAAAAGATACAATTTTCATACTCTTTTCAAATAAAACAAATATCTACATAACAGTTCTTTTATTAGGTTTTGGCCGAGCTATTAGTGAGTACGGTGCGGCTGCGATAGTAGGAGGTTCAATTGATCACTTCACAAGAAACATGACAGCTACAATTGCATTAGAAACATCTAAAGGCAATGTCTCACTAGGTATTATTTTAGGAGTTATTCTTATCTCTCTGACACTTTTAATTTCAATATCTCTTAACTTTTTAAATAAAAAATGATTAAAATTAATAATATTTCATATGCAATTAATGGAAAAAATATACTTTCAAATATCAATCTAAATATTAGAAGGAACAAAATTACAGTTATCACT
>CACMWO010000005.1 GCA_902617465.1 uncultured Alphaproteobacteria bacterium
TCTTAATACAGTAAATTCATCGCAAACTTCTATTACCTCATCTAATTTATGCGAAATGAATATGATAGATTTATTTTGTTTTTTTAAATTTCTTATAATTGTATAAAGTTCGTTAATTTCTTTTTGTGAAAGAGAAGCAGTGGGTTCGTCCATTATTACAATATCAGCATCATGAATAAGTGATCTTGATATTTGAACAATATGTCTTTGAGCAATACTAAGGTCTTTAATTTTTTCATTTGGCTCAATGTTTGCTTCAAGATCTTTAAGTAGCTGATTTGTTTTATCTTGCATTAAACCCCAGTCGACTAAACCATTAGATTTAGTTATATGATTACCAATGAAAACATTTTCTGTTACTGATAATTCATCGAACATAACTGACTCTTGGTGAATAGCTGAAATACCCAAGCTTAAAGAGGCACTAGGATCAGGTATAGATTGTTGTTTGTTATTTAAATTAATTATTCCACTATCAGGTTGGTAAACACCACATAGAATTTTTACTAATGTTGATTTACCAGCACCATTTTCTCCTAAAAGTGCATGAATGCTATTTACTTGGAGCTGAAAATCAACTTTTTGGAGTGCTTTTACTCCATGAAAATTTTTTGAGATATTTTTAAGCTCAAGTTTCATTTGTAAACACACGACCACTTAGTGATCGTGTGCAAAAATATATATTTAATTAAAAGATTTCTGCGAACTTATCGATATTTGAAGCATCAAATATAAATGGATCTGCCATTGCTGCATTATTACCTGCACCTATGCAAATTTCACCCATTCTGCCAGTTGGAATACATTCTCCTTCTTGACCTGTGTAAGCACCAGATGCAATTTGATGTGATAAATAAACAGCTGAGTAACCTAAATCAATTGGATTCCAAATACCAAATTGAATTGCAGCACCACTTTTAACATGTGCTTTCATTTCACTTGGGAGTCCAAGACCAGTTACAAATACTTTTCCAACCAATCCTTGATCTTCAACAGCTTTTGCTGCTGCTACGATACCAACAGATGTTGGGGCTATGATACCTTTGAGGTTTGGATGTTTTTTAAACAAACCAAGAGCTTCTTGATAACTCTTATCGAAAAGGTCATCACCATATACAGTATCTACCCACTTCATCTTAGAGTATTCTGGCTTTGCATGTTCTTTTTTCATTTCTTCTATCCAAGCATTTTGATTTGTTGCCTGACTAGTAGCGCTTAGAATTGCAAATTCACCCTCATCACCCATTGAATTTTTCATCCACTTAATATTTGATGAGCCAATAAGTGCAGTATTAGATGGGTCTAAGTTCATAATTCTTCCCTCTTCAGCGATACCAGAGTCCCAAGAGATAACTGTAATTCCTCTGTCCATAGCTTTTTTACCAATTGAAGCAAGAGCATCCCTATCGTTAGCGGAGATAGCAATAGCATCAACTTTTTGAGCTATTAAAGAATTAATAACTTCAATTTGAGCTTCAGCAGTAGTAGTAGCTGGGCCAGTATAAATAACTTCAACTCCCCCAATTTCTTTCGCAGCTTCTTCGCCACCTTCGGCAGCTGCCTCAAAAAAACCAATACCTAAACCCTTTACCACTAACGCAATTCTCATATCAGCTGCATTAGCACTAAAAGCAAACAGGATTGATGATATTATTACTAAAAATAATTTTTTCATTTATTCCTCCTAATATATTTAGTATTAATATTATTTACTCTATTTCATTTTAAATCAATTAATTTTGAGAAGTTTTAGTATAATAAATTTTTTTTTATAATTGATTTTATGAAAAAAATGATTTTTATTTTTTTATTGAAGGTTATTTTTTTTCAATTAAAAACGTTACATGAGATTTCAAAAAAGCGTAATAAATAAATGGGATAATAAATTTAATAAATTATCTAAACTTGATCAATTAATATTAAGATCGAACCTACTAGGTGGAGATTTAAAAGTTACCAACTTTGGTGGAGGAAACACCTCCTCCAAGATTTCTGTGAGAGATCCTATAACAAAAAAAAATGAAAAAATTTTATATGTCAAAGGGTCAGGAGGAGATTTAGGTTCAATTAAAAAAGATGGTTTTGCAAGTCTTTATTTAGATAAATTTAATAGCCTTAAAAATATTTACAGGGGCTTTAATCATGAGGATGAAATGGTTGGATATTACCCGATGTGTACTTTTAATAATAATCCTAGGGCTGCCAGTATTGACACACCACTTCATGCCTATGTGCCTTATCCTGAAGTAGATCACACTCATCCAGACTCAATTATTGCCCTAGCAACAATGAAAAATGGAAGAGATGTTATTAAAAAAGTTTATGGAAATAGTGTTGGCTGGATTGACTGGCAAAGACCTGGTTTTGACCTAGGATTAAAAATGGAAAACTTAATTCATAAAAATAAAGGTATTATTGGAATAGTGCTTGGTCATCATGGATTATTTACATGGTCAAATACAAGTAAAGAGTGTTATTCAAATTCTGTAGACTTAATAAAAAGGGCTCAAATGTATTTAAATAGCTCTATTAAAAAATATTCATTTGGAAAGCCTATTTACAAGAATAAATCAAACCCTGAATTTGAAATAAAATTAATAACAACTATTCGAGGAAGTCTCTCTAATGAAAACTCAAAAATACTTAACTTAGACAAATCAGATATTACCTTAGAATTTGTTAACTCAACAAATTTGAAAAAAGTTGCTGCAATTGGAACTTCTTGCCCTGACCATTTTCTCAGAACAAAAAGATTGCCTATGGTTTTACCTCCATTGTCAGATTTAATTAAAAATGAAAATAAAATTCACAGTATCGTTAAAACATATTTAGAAAAATATAAAGAAGCATACACAAAGTACTATAATAGAAATAAAAGCAAAGGATCTCCAAACCTTAGGGACCCGTACCCAGTAATAATTCTTATACCTGAGTATGGAATGATGTCTTTTGCAAAAAATAAATCAACTGCACGTATCTCAAGTGAGTTTTTTTGTAATGCAATGAATGTAATGAAAGGCGCGGAGGGTATAAGCAAGTACACAGGACTTACTGAAAAAGAAGCATTTAGAATAGAATATTGGGAGTTGGAGGAAGCAAAATTAAGAAGAATGCCTCCAGAAAAAGAGCTTGCTGGAAAAGTAGCTCTTATTACAGGTGCGGCTGGGGGAATTGGATCAGCTACTGCAAGAAAATTCCTTAGTGAGGGTTGTTGTGTAATTTTAACGGATATAGATAAAAAAGCACTTAATTCAAAACACGAGGAGTTTAGTACAGAATTTGGCAGAGATGTTGTTCATTCTATATTAATGGATGTCACTAGCGAACAAGATGTTAAGAGAGCTGTATCGAATAGTGTAAATGCTTTTGGTGGTATCGATATACTAGTTGCAAATGCAGGATTTGCATCAGCAGCTCTATTTGAAAAAACATCTTCAAAACTTTGGGATAAAAATATGGATATCTTATCAAAAGGATGTTTTTTAATAAGTCGTGAGGTATACCAAAAAATGATTGATCAAAAAAATGGAGGTTCAATTATATTTGTCTCAAGCAAAAATAGCTTAAATGCATCAAAGGGAGCGTCAGCATATAGTGTAGCAAAAAGTTCTTTGCTTCACCTTTCTAGATCTATTGCGCTGGAGGGTTCAAGTCATAAAATTCGTTCAAATGTCGTAAATCCTGATGCTGTTATTCAAAACTCAAAAATATGGCAAGGTGAGTGGACCAAACAAAGAGCAATCAGTAATAAAATTAGTGTTAATCAAGTTGAGGAATTTTACAAAAACAGAAGTTTATTGAAAGTAAGCATACTTCCAGAAGATATAGCTGAGGGAATTTACTTCTTCGCAAGTTCTAAATCGAAAAAATCAACAGGAAATATTATCAATGTCGATGGAGGTAATATAACATCATTCACTAGATAATGGTGTCTTCTGAGAAACTAAATATTGTCCTCGATATTGGTAAAACAAACGTCAAGTTAACATTTGTTGATAGCACTAATAATAAGACAATAAAATTTTTTAAAACAAAACAAAAAAATATTTATAGACATGGTATAAAAATTTTAAATTCAAATTCTATATTTGAGTGGGCACTAAAAAAAATTACCTACATTGGAAGAATGCACAAATTAGATAAATTTGTTTGTACTGCTCATGGAACCTCTATTGCTCTTATAAGTTATGATGATAAAGAGCTTTTGGCTTGTACAGATTATGAATATAAATTCGATAAATTATTTAATAATTATAAGAAAATAGCACCTAAATTTAATGAAAGTTTCTCTCCCTTTTTAGAAAATGGACTTAATATAGGTCAGCAAATTTACTATTTGTATAAAAGAAAACAAAAACTTATTAAGAAAACAAAATACATCCTTAATTATCCTCAATATATTGTATGGAAGCTCACTTCTAGTTTTTCATCTGAGATATCATATGTAGGCTGTCATACGCATTTGTGGGATTTTAAAAGAAATAAACTCTCCTCTTTTGTTAAAAAAATAAAATTAGAAAAAAAATTTCCACAAATAAGAAAGGCATGGGATACCATAGGACGAAAACAAATTGGTGAGTCAAATTTAAAAATTATAAATGGGATCCATGATAGTAATGCGTCCTATTTATATTTTAAAAATTCAGATATGAAAAATTTTACCTTGGTTTCAACGGGAACTTGGTACATCATATTTAATCAAAAAACTCCTTTAAAAAACCTTAACCCTAGTCTTGACATGTTAGCTAATATTGATGTTTTTGGAAAACCTGTTCCAACTATGAGATTTATGGGTGGAAGGGAATATGATCATTTAATGGGAGTATTTAAAATTTCAAATAAAGCTAGAGCTATTAAAAATTTTAGTTTTCATGACTATTTGATTTATCCTAGTTACGCATCCGGTGGAGGGTTTTCAATAAATAAAATTAATATTATTTTATATGAAAGGCTTAACAAAGGTCAAATTTATTATCTAATTTGTCTATATATTTCGTTTGTAATTAATTTTTGTTTAAACCAAATGAAATCTTCAAATACTATAATTCTTGATGGGCCAATTACTAAAAATATTACAATTATGAAAATACTTTCATCATTGAGAAAAAAACAAATAGTTCTAAAAAATAAGAGAGAAATAGGAACTACTCTAGGAGCTACAAATTTATTTAATATTAAGAAGAAAAATAAATTACAAACAGTTGTTATAAAAAAGTATCAAAATCAATCTATTCAAGCTATTTACAAAAATTGGGAGCAGAACCTTTATAAAAAAGAGTTATTTAGACATTCTTAATTTTTGTTTAATATAAAAATATGTTCAGTAGCATTAACAATTGTCATAACTTTGAGGATTTTCGGATTCTAGCAAAAAAAAGACTTCCGTCACCGATATTTCATTATATTGATGGCGCAGCTGATGATGAAGTAACTTTTCGAAGAAATACCGAAGCGTATGATAAATGTGACTTAATTCCTAATGTGCTAACCGGTGTAAAAGATATTGATATGTCTACAACTGTAATGGGGCATAAAATAGAAATGCCAATTTATTGTTCCCCAACAGCTTTACAAAGATTGTTTCACCCTGATGGAGAGATTGGGGTTGGACTGGCAGCGGAAAAATATGGAACAATGTTTGGGGTTTCTTCTCTAGGAACTGCGAGCATTGAGGAAATATCTAAATTAATTTCGACTCCAAAATTATTTCAACTTTATGTGCATAAAGACGAGGGACTAAATAATTATTTAATTGATCAATGCAAAGAACATAATTTTGACACAATGGCCATTACAGTTGACTCAGCGGTTGGAGGTAACAGAGAAAGAGACTTATATTCAGGTTTTACAATTCCATTAAATTTATCCTTAAAGAGTATAGTGAGTTTCGCTACACACCCTGCTTGGGCTTTTAATTATTTCACAAAACCAAAATGGGAATTAAGTAGCTTAAAAAAGCATGTAACAGAGGGCACTAATGTGATGACCAGTATTGGCGATTACTTTACAAAAATGTTAGATAACTCCTTATCTTGGAAAAAGATTGAAGACATTAATAAAAAATGGGGAAAGCCGTTAGCAATCAAGGGTATTATGTCTGTAGACGATGCCATGAAAGCCGTAGATGTTGGAGCATCTGCTATTATGATTTCCAATCATGGTGGAAGACAATTAGATGGATCTCGATCTCCTTTTGATCAGCTTGAAGAAATTGTTAATGCTGTTGGTGATAAAATTGATGTGATATGCGATGGTGGTATCAAAAGAGGAACTCATGTTTTAAAAGCTCTTTCATTAGGCGCTAAGGCCTGTTCGGGTGGTAGAATGTATCTATACGCTTTGGCTGCAGGGGGCCAAAAAGGTGTAGAATTAGCTTTAAGCAATCTCAAAAAAGAAATCGAGAGAGATATGATTTTAATGGGAGTTTCTAATATTAATGAGCTTTCAAAGAAAAATTTAAGATTTAGGTAGCAATCATTGTTGTTTTGTTAATTCTCTAATTAAAATATTCAGGTCACTAATAAATATTCCTTGATCTATGGACTTATCAAAGTACATGGTGCAATGGTGTCCCAAAAAGTGGTCATTTAAAAAATTCAAAGCATTTTCTTCACCGCTCCAAGTTTTACTAAAATCTTCAGACGCTTGAAAAAAAGAATTTAAAGACTCCTCGGAGCAATCATTCCAAAAAGCAGGACAGTAGTTAGTTCCGTCTCCTTTAAATAGATTGATGTATGCATCCAACACTATAATTTCAAAATTAGGGTAATTAACTTTTTTATACTGACTGACATCAACATCACTTAAGTCAGTTAAAAACTGTTTTGATAGGGAGTCATAATATAAGTCATAGTTTAAAGCTTTTGCTCCTTCAAAATTTTCATTGAAGAAGAGTATAATTTGATCTCGTATCTCAATCTCTTCAATCGGATCCAAAGACCAGTAGACCTCCTCTAAATAACCTACACAATAATCTTGATCTGACGAGTATAAATTTGAATAAAAATTTAAATTAACAATGAAAATTATTACAGAAAGATATATTTTTGACAAAATATTTAATTATTACTTCGAAAATCCCACGGATATTCAAATTCCATGGACCACATTCCAAGCTTATTAGATTTAGCATATTCTTCATCTTGTATGTATTTATTTGAGTATTTTCTATATGCGAATGCAAAACCCTCTCTGACCAAGTAACTGCTTAATGACAGACCGTTGACAAAGCATTCACCTAATACTCTTCCATAGACGTCTTTTCCCTCATCAGTACAACTAATTTTATTATTTGTTACTTTTGCAATTAAAGTATCTTTTGATATTTTTCCACATGCAACCTTCCCTTCACTTGCAATACAAGTCTGATTGATTTCAGGAGCATCTATTCCACTAAAACGTATTTTAATATCACCTAATTTAATTGTATCTCCATCAACTACGGTGACATGAGATGCAAATAGGTTATTTACGATTAAAAACAGTGAGGAAATTAGGTAAATAATAGAAAATTTTAGTGACACGCAATATTGTACTTTTTTAAACGCCAATAATTATAGGGCCAAGGAGTAATAAAACCAACAAAAAGCATTATAGGAACAACCCACCAAGTAAGCATTGCCCCTCCTGTTAAAACAACGTCTGTAACATTCATAGCTATTTCCATTGATATCATAGAAATAAAGCTCATTCCAAGAGCAGTACTAATTGCCTGTTTTAGAGAAAAATTTTGTCTTAAAAGAATTATTGTTTCTAGGATAATGCTAGTAATCAGTCCATTAATGATTGCTAAAATCATTATATTTAAGGTTGGCCAAGCAATTTCATTAATTTGAAAGTAAAATATAGTACCAAGATCTCCTATAGCACATCCAATTAAACACCACTTAGTATTATGAGCACTTTTTTTCCAGGTATGTTTACATTTCCAATTAAAGTTGGTGAGAGTTGAAACAAACATTGTTTTTTATTTACTATATACTGGTATATAGTATAGTAGTTATATGTCAAATATTATTAAAATAAATAAAAATCCAGACCATATTAAAAATATTCATCGTATTAATCGAATTCACGGTCAGCTTAAAGGTGTTGAAAAAATGATTGTTGAAAAAAGATATTGTCTTGAAATTTTACAACAAACTAGAGCTATAACTTCAGCAATAAAATCTTTAGAAAATAACATACTTAATAAGCATATTGACCACTGTGTTGTAGATGCTATGAAAAAAAATGACAAACAAAAAAAACAAAAAATAGAAGAATTACAAGATTTACTTAGAAAATTTAATAATTAAAAAAATTGTCGTTTCTTTTAAAAAGAATTTTAATATTTGTTATTGGTCTTGCAGCAATAATAATTTCTCTTCTGTATTTTTTAAACCCTAATAAAAAGGAAAGCAACAATATAGAAATAACTAATATCGAAATTGACGAAAAATTAATTAGTCAAATTAACTTAGGTAAATCTCTTTATGTGACTCATTGCGCGTCATGTCATGGAGATAATTTACAAGGTCAACCCAACTGGAGTACAAAAAAAGATAAAGATGGTCATAACCTCTCCCCACCCTTAAATGGAACAGGTCATACATGGCATCACAGTCAAGAACAGCTCTTTAATATTATTAGGTATGGATTTAAAATTTATAATGAAAACTACGATGGTAAAATGCAAGGTAACGACAAATTAAATGATGATGACATATGGTCTATTTTAGCTTACATGAAATCTGTTTGGCCTGAGTCAATACAGAAAAAATACGATACCATAACTAAACATTAATTTTTAACATAGCTAAACGATTAAATACCCCTAAAAAGTAAATTTAATAAGATTAAAGGTTGATAATATTGATCTTTTGATATCAATAAATTGCATGTTGTTTGGGCTTTTAATGTGTTTGAAATCATTCTCATTTTGTTAAATTCAATCACACATATTTTTTATAGGAGGAGGATTTCTATGAAATTAATAAAAACACTAACGGCTTTGATAGCTATTTCTCTATTTGGAGCAAGCTACGCAAATGCCGGTTCTCACGCATATACAGGCCCTGACCTGTCGGGAGAAAAATTAACAATCTTTGGTCCATGGTTGGCGCCACAAGATGATGATTTCAGGGATGTCATATCAATTTTTGAAGCAGCAACAGGAGCATCCGTTGAGTATGGTGGTTCTGATGAATTTGAATCAATTATTAATATTGACTGTCAAGCAGGTAGTCCAGCAGATATAGCTGTATTCCCTCAACCAGGATTAGCAGCAAATATCGCAGCTACAGGTTGCTTATCTCCATTAGGAGACGACGTTAAACAAATGGTTCTAGACAATTATGCTGCAGGACAATCTTGGGTAGATCTTACAACATATAAAGATCCAGTTGGATTTGACAAATTCTACGGGGTCTTTTATAGAGTGAATGTTAAGAGCTTAGTTTGGTATTCACCAGATAACTTTGAGGACAACGGTTATGAAATACCAGAAACTATGGAGGATTTATTAGCATTAGCTGATCAAATGGTAAGTGATGGTAATACTCCTTTCTGTATAGGTTTAGGTTCTGGTGGTGCTACTGGATGGCCAGCCACAGACTGGATGGAAGACATTATGTTGAGAACACACTCACCAAACACTTATGATCAGTGGGTTTCAAATGAAATGAAGTTCAATGATCAAAGAGTTATTGATGCTATGGATTTCTTTGGATCAATTGCATTAAATGACTCATATGTTAACGGTGGTACAAAAGCTGTTGCAACGACTGACTTCCGAGACTCTCCAAACGGATTATTTACTTCTCCTGCGGAGTGCATGATGCATAGACAAGCTAGTTTTATTCCAGCATTTTTTCCAGAGGGAGCAGAAGCTGGTGTGGATTATGATTTCTTTTACTTTCCACCATTTGCATCTCAAGACCTAGGTAAGCCTGTTTTAGGTGCTGGGACTTTAATGGCCCCAACTAATGACAGACCAATTACTACCGAATTCATGAAGTTCTTACTTCACCCTGAAGCTAACGAAAGATTCATGGAAAAAGGTGGTTTCTTGACACCTCATAAGTATGTTGATACTAGCAAATACTCTAGTGATACATTTAGAGGTCTTCATGAAATCCTAATGAATGCAACAACTTTCAGGTTTGACGGATCAGACTTAATGCCTGGTTGGGTTGGCGCAGGTTCTTTCTGGACAGGTATGGTTGATTACACCAATGGTAAATCAGCCAAAGATGTCGCAGACGAGATACAAGCTAGCTGGGAAGCTGGTCAATAAAAAAAAGTAATTTTCTTATCTAAGGGCGAATAGTATATTTGCCCTTAGAGTTTCTCATAAAAAAACTTAATGAGCATATTTTCTTTAGCACTAACTGTTCTTATTGGTGTACTTGTTTTTGTAGCTTTTTTTCACTTTTCAAACTTTTTACTTGATTACTTTCAATTAAAAACGCCAAAAAAAATTGCTTGGGAAAACTCTATAAGGGTTGTCATATTTATTGGTCCTGCATTTATAGTCTTATTCGTCTTTATAATTTATCCTGTATTTGAAACTATCAGGTTAAGTTTTTACGACAAGTTAGGAGATAATTTTGTAGGGTTGTATAACTACGCTTGGGCAATCAAGGATCCTGATTTTAAAAGAAGTATTATTAATAATTTAGGTTGGTTGATAGTTGTGCCAACACTTAGTACATTTTTTGGTTTAGTTATCGCAAATTTAGCAGATAGAATTTGGTGGGGATCAATTGCTAAATCAATAATATTTATGCCTATGGCAATTTCATTTGTTGGTGCGGGAGTTATTTGGAAGTTTATGTATGATTATAGAGGGCCAGGCGACCAACAAATTGGCCTTCTCAATGCTATTGCAGTCGCATTGGGTTTTGAACCTCAAGCTTGGTTGACAATACCAATTTGGAATAATTTTTTTTTAATGGCAATAATGATATGGATACAAACTGGTCTTGCCTTGGTCATTTTTAGTGCTGCACTTCGTACAATACCTAAAGAAACCTTAGATGCAGCTAGGATAGATGGTGCTAGCGAGCTTAAAATTTTTTGGAAGATTATAATCCCATATCTTGAACAAACAATCTTAGTAATTTGGACCATAATCACACTCTTAGTCTTGAAAGTATTTGACATAATCTATGCCATGACCAACGGTCAATGGCAAACAGAAGTGCTAGCAAACTTAATGTATGACTGGATGTTCAGAGGTGGTGGGGACACTGGTAGAGGAAGTGTTCTGGCCTTTTGTATATTAATAGGTGTTATTCCAATATTAGCATGGAACTTGTACAGGCATAAGCAAGACCAAAAAGTATGAAAAAAATAAGATTATCATCACTTTTCTCACAATTATTATTGCTAATTTTTGTTATTGCATGGATAGCTCCAACTTTTGGACTATTTATTAGTTCTCTAAGAGATAAAGATGTTCTTGCAATTAGTGGATGGTGGACCTCTTTTACTACGACAGAAGTGAATGAAATATATCGAACTGAAGGAAAAGATGCTCAAGTCAAAGAGGGAGACTACTATTTTATTAAAAGTAATTTATTTGGTGAAGATAAAGGAAAAGAAATATTTCGATTTGGTGTTACATCAAAAAATATTGATGAATATCAAGTAGGTGAGTCTGCATTATTTAAAGATGGAACAGAAATTACAGTATTGGAAAATGGTGACTATATATGGAAATCACAAGAAGAATTTAAAAAGAAGAAAGGTAAAAGGGTATTTGTATCAGCTAAAAGCCCTCCAAGTTTTACTTTAGATAATTATAAGGAGGTTTTATTTAAAGAGGGTTTAGGACAAGCTTTTCTTAACACTTTTGCCGTTGCGCTACCATCAACCTTGATACCATTAATTATTTGTTCTTTTTTTGCCTATGCCCTTACTTGGATGAAGTTTTATGGTCGTGATATTTTACTAGCAACAATAATCGCATCTCTTGTTGTTCCATTACAGATGTCATTAATACCTATTCTTACTATTTATAATGACTTTGGTGCTTTATTTGGAGTTGCTGCAAAATCATATCCTGGTATTTGGATGGCTCACACAGGCTTTGGTTTAGCATCTACTACATTTTTATTATGGAATTTTTTAAAGTCTCTTCCACAAGAAATGATGGAAGCAGCAAAAGTCGACGGTGCGACTCATTATGATACCTTTATTAAGATTGTTGTACCTTTATCTATTCCTGCTTTTGCATCTATTTTTATTCTTCAATTTTTATGGGTTTGGAATGATCTACTAGTTGGTTTAGTATTTCTAGATAAACATCCTAGTGAAATTATTTTAACTGCAAAATTAAAAGAATTACTTGGTTCTAGAGGAGAGAATTGGGAAATACTCACAACAGGTGCATTTGTTTCAATGACAGTGCCTTTATTTATTTTCTTTTCTCTTCAAAGATACTTTATAAGAGGATTGGTGGCAGGATCTATCAAAGGATGAGTAATAGAATAGTAATTATTGGTGCAGGAAGTACAAACTTTGGTCTGGGTATTGTTGGTGATTTTTTTAAATCCAAAATTTTATCCGGCTCAACTTTAGTACTTCATGATATCAATCCTGGAACGCTTAAAAATACCTATGAAATTGCACTCTCTTACAAAGAAAAACTTGGTGTAAACTTTAATATTGAGTCAACAACTTCACGATCTGATGCACTAAAAAAGGCTGATTTTTGTTTAATATCAATTGAAGTCGGTAATAGATTTGAACTGTGGGAACAAGATTGGAAAGTGCCACTGCAATACGGCATCAAGCAAGTTTATGGAGAAAATGGAGGCGCTGGTGGATTATTTCATGCAATGCGTCAAGTTCCAGCAATAATCAAAATATGTGAAGATATTGAAAAAATTTGCCCCGAGGCCTTTGTGTTTAGTTACTCAAATCCTATGCAAAGAATTTGCCATGCATTAAATAATCGTTTCCCAAATTTAAGAATTACTGGGTTGTGTCATGAGATTGCTTCAATGACTCGCCAGCTCCCTTCACTAATGGAAACTAATTTAGATAATATTGAATTTGAAGCGGGCGGTTTAAATCATTTAAGCATTTTACTAAGTGCCAAATATAAAGACTCTGGTAAGGATGGATATCCTTCTATTAATAAAAACTTTGATAATTATTATTCTGATTTGGTTAATGATCATGAAGGGTTTTTTTCAAATGCTGGTGCTGAGAGAGGTTTATTTTTTGAATTATTTAAAAGATATGGTTACCTCCCAATTACAACAGATAGTCATTTAGGAGAATATATACCTTGGGCCTATAGCGTAGTAGATCATGATGGAATTTTAGACTTTTATGATAAATATAAAAAAAGGTGTTTGGCTTTTTTTTCTAATGACGGTTATGAAAAATTTTTTGATATGAGCCATCCTGAACCTCACGAAAGAGCTATACCTATTATAGAGAGTATTGTTGAAGACTTAAATATGCTAGAGCATGCTGTAAATATAAGAAACAATAATTTTATTGATTGTCTTCCAAATGATATTGTAGTTGAAGTACCAGCAATAATTAATAAAACTGGCATACACGGAATTAAATTAGAAAACTATCCCAACTCTTTTGGCTCTCTTCTTAATTCACAAGTTGGCACAATACAATTAACAACAAAGGCTATATTAAATGAGTCAAAACAAACAGCTATTCATGCTCTTTTAGCTGATCCGCTCGTTGAAAATCCAAACTCAGCTAGTTCTCTAGTAGATACAATGATAGAATTTCAAAAAGATTATTTAGGATACTTAAAATAACATAATTGGATAATTTCTCTTTTTTAAAGGATTTTCCTTCTAGTTTTATCTTTGGCACTGCAACTTCATCTTATCAAATTGAGGGAAATCAATATGGTGGTTGTGGCAAATCTATATGGGATGATTTTGCTAAAAGAAAATTAAATGGGATAGATGGCTTAAATGCTTGTAATCATTATGAATATTTTGAAGAAGATATAAAACTGATTAAAGATCTTGGGTTTAGGGCTTATCGATTTTCATTTTCATGGCCGAGACTATATCCTGAAAACAATCGAGAATTAAACAATGAAGGTGTTGATTTTTATCACAGACTTTTAGATAAAATTTTAGAAAATGGCTTAGAGCCTTTTCCTACACTTTACCATTGGGATTTGCCAATTCGTTTTTCACACATTGAGGGTTGGGAAAACAGAGATACTTGTAAGCATTTTGCTGATTTTTCTTATTTTATATCAAAACAATATGGTGACTTGTTTAAAAAGATTGCAACCATTAACGAGCCTTGGTGTGTTTCGTGGCTTAGCCATTATTTAGGTGAACATGCACCAGGTAAAAAAAATATTAAATCTGCTACAACTACTATGCACAATATTTTGTTAGCACATGGTTGGTCTGTTGAGGCTTTAAGAGTGAATAAGTCTCATGAAATAGGAATTGTATTAAACAACCAGTATGCAGAACCCTTAGATCAACAAGATGAAAATATAAATGCAACAAAATTATTTGATAGTATTCACAATAGATGGTTTTCTGATGCTATTTTTAAAGGAAAATATCCAGAGTTAGCCTTAAGTGTTTTGGAGAAGCACTTACCCGAAAACTATGAAAATGATTTAAAAAAAATATCTTGTGGCCTTAATTGGATCGGTTTGAATTACTACACAAGATCGATTATAAAATTTGAGAAGTCTGAAGATAATATTAATTATAAAACACTAAGAGGGTCTCTAAAAAAAACTGATATGGACTGGGAATTTTTTCCTAAAGGATTAAGTTATTTTATAAAAAGAATAAACAATGAATATGATAATAAAATTCCAATATATATTACTGAAAATGGAATGGCTAATAATGATAAATTGGACTCAAATGGAGAGGTTAATGACTCAGATAGAATAGAATTTTTTAATTTGCATTTGAGGGAAATTTTAAATTGTATAAATGAGGGATTACCTGTTATGGGATATTTTGCTTGGTCTCTACTTGACAATTACGAGTGGGCTTTTGGCTATTCAAAAAGATTTGGTTTAGTCTATGTAGATTTTGATAGTTATAAAAGAGTTCCAAAAAAATCCTATTACGAATTTTCAAAAAACTTGCTTCAAGTTTAATGACTAAACCTATAGTCATTGTTTTATATTAATGCAAAAAAATGCTAAAGTTTTCAACGTATAATGGCTAATGTAACTCTTAGAAATATAAGAAAAAACTATGATAAAACTGAGGTAATTCATGGTGTAGATCTTGATATAAACTCTGGGGAATTCATAGTTTTTGTTGGACCATCAGGTTGTGGGAAGTCCACGCTCCTTAGAATGATAGCCGGCCTAGAGGATATTACAGAAGGTGAAATATCAATAGGTGGAGAGATTGTAAATAAAATCATTGCAGCAGAGAGAGGTGTTGCGATGGTTTTTCAATCTTATGCATTGTACCCTCACATGACAGTTTTTGATAATATGGCATTTGCTCTTAAACAGGCTAAAACTCCGGTCGATGAAATACAAAGAAGAGTTAAAGAGGCAGCTAAAATTTTACAAATTGAAAATTTATTTGAAAGGCTTCCAAAGCAACTATCAGGTGGGCAGAGACAGCGTGTGGCAATTGGTAGAGCTATTGTAAGAGACCCAAAAGTTTTTTTATTTGATGAGCCTTTATCTAATTTAGATGCAGCACTTCGAGTTCAAACAAGAATTGAAATAGCTAAACTTCATAATCAGTTAACTGCTACGATGATATATGTTACTCATGATCAAGTTGAAGCAATGACTCTAGCAGATAGAATTGTTGTTATAAATCAGGGTATCATTGAACAAGTTGGAACCCCAGTTGAACTTTATAATTCTCCAAAAAACCAATTTGTAGCTGAATTTATTGGTTCCCCTAAAATGAATATGATTAATTTACAAGATAAACAAAGTCTAAATTTAAAAAATCTTAACGTTCCAAGTGAAGCTAGCAAAATAGGAATAAGACCTGAACATATTAGTTTAGCAAATAATGACTCTCATAAACTTAGAGGCACTGTCAGACATATAGAAAATTTAGGTGAACACTTATTGTGTTATGTCAATCTTGAAATGAATAGTGAGATCACAGCTAAACTTGACGTAAATAGCAATATCAGCGTTAATGAAATTATTAATTTAAATTGGCATCAAGATCATCAACACTTTTTTGACTCTATGGGTTTTTCGATAAACTAATAATGTCTGATAATCCTGAACTAGGGGTATGTTATTATCCAGAACACTGGTCGGAAGATTTGTGGATAAATGATGCAAAAAATATACAAAAAAATGGTATTAAATGGGTTCGAATAGCTGAATTTGCTTGGTCTCGGATAGAGCCTAACCCTGGAGATTTCAATTGGAATTGGCTGGATAAAATTGTGGATATCTTGGGTAATAACAATCTCAAAATTATAATGTGCACACCTACTGCAACTCCTCCAAAATGGTTAGTAGACCAAATGCCCGATATGGTTGCAATTGATGAAAGTGGTCAAGCTAGGAAATTTGGATCGAGGAGGCATTATTCTTTTTCACATAAAGGCTATCAAAAAGAAAGTCAGCGGATCACTAAAGCAGTGGCAGAGAGATATGGTCAAAATAAATATGTACAAGCGTGGCAAACAGACAATGAATATGGTTGTCATGAAACAACTTACTCTTGGTGTAAATCTTCTTTAACTGAATTTAGAGTATGGCTTAAAAAAAAATATAAAAATATAGATGACCTTAATAAGTCTTGGGGTAATGTTTTTTGGTCTATGGAATATCGTTCATTTAATGAAATTGATCTTCCCAATCTTACTGTTACAGAAGCAAATCCATCACATAATTTTGATTTTCGAAAATTTAGTTCTGAGCAAGTGAAAAATTTTAATTCTCAACAAGTAAAAATATTAAATAAATATTCTCCTGGACGACCTGTAAGTCATAATTATATGGGGCACTTTGTAGAATTTGATCATAGAGAAGTTTCTAAAGATTTAGATATTACCGCTTGGAATAGTTATCCTTTAGGTAATCTTCAAAATATGCAAATTATTGCTAGAAAAGATAAAAAACTTATCAATGATTGTTACAAAATCGGTGATCCTGATTTTCAATCATACCATCATGATCTTTATCGAGGAATGGGTCGGTTATGGATAATGGAACAACAACCAGGGCCAGTAAATTGGGCCAGATATAATCCTGTTCCCATACCTGGTGCAGTTAGAATGTGGACTTGGGAGGCATTTGCTCATAATGCAGAAGTTGTAAGCTATTTTAGATGGAGACAAGCACCCTTTGCTCAAGAGCAAATGCATTCAGGTCTTATGTTAAGAGATAATTCTCCTAATATTGGTAGTCAAGAAGTAATGCAAGTAAGTAAAGAGATTCAAATGATCAACTTGCCAAAAACTGAAAATTCAGAAATAGCTTTAATGCATGATTACGAAGCTTGTTGGATGACAGAGCTGGATGGGCAAACAGCAGATTTTCACTATACGCGTTTGATGCTTGATTTTTATAAGTCAGTTAGGGTAAACGGGGGTTCACTAGACATTATTGGTAAAAATGATGATTTTAGGGGATATAAGTTAATTATTATTCCATCTTTTGTTCATTTAGATGATGAAATTTTTCAAAAAATTGTCTCTTCAGGCGCGAAAATATTAGCCGGCCCTCGAACAGGAATTAAAAATTCAAATTTCCAGATATCAAAGAATTTAAGTTTGGAGGGTCTCGGATATCAAGTCACAAGAGTAGATGCATTATCATATGATCTTCCAATTAAAGTTGATTGGAAAGGCATTAAAGGCCATCTTCATGTTTGGAGAGAGCAAGGGAAGAGTTCAGGTGTAGTTGAGGGCAACTCAGAAGACGGTTTTCCTGTTATGACTAGTGGAAACAAAGGAAATTATTTATGTGGATGGCCAGATGACAACTTGTTAAGTGCGATAATGAGAGAACAAATGATATCTGCAGGTTTAAAACCTATAACTCTTCCTGATTATCTTAGAGTCAGAAGAAGAGGTAATTTGTTATTTTTTACAAATTATGGAAAAGAGATTGTTAATATACCAGATTATTTTGAGGGGGATATTTTATTAGGATCAAAGAAAATGAAACAGGCAGATGTAACTATATTAGAGTCTAAAAAATAATAATTACCTAATACTTCTTCCACCATCTACTGGCAAAGTTAGACCAGTCATAAAAGATGCAGCTTCGCTAGCTAAAAAATAAATAACACTTGCAACCTCTTTTGGTTTTCCAATTCTTCCAATAGGATGATTTTCTCGCATTCTTTTTTCGTATTCTTTTAAAGTTAAATCTTTTTTAAAAGAAGCAAGCATCGGGGTATCTATCGCTCCTGGTGCAACTGCATTAACTCTTATATTATGTTTTGTCAAATCAAGAGCTAAAGATGCTGTAAAAGATATCAATGCACTTTTTGATGTTGCATATGCCAACATATTCTTTGCTCCTCTAATGCTGTTAATTGAAGCTAAATTTACAATTGATGATTGCTTACCCTTTTTGAGCAATGGTAAAGCATATTTGCACGCTAAAAATGTACCAGTCACATTATTATTAAAGTGGTATGTCCATTCATTTAAAGGTGTTGTTTCTAGATTTCCACTTAATCTGACACCTGCGCTATTCACAAGTACATCAATTTTTTTATACTTTTTATTTATAATTGAAGCTAAGTTTTTCCAATCTGAGTTATTAGTTATATCTATTTTATGATATTCAATTTTTTTACTTATGATATTGGGCTTTTTTAAGCATGTCCCAATAACTTTATATCCATTATTATGGAATAATTTACATGTGCTTTTTCCAATCCCTGACTCAGCACCAGTAATGAGAACAATTTTCCTCCTTGAATTCAAAATTAAACGCCTTTACGCTGTTTACTCTTACCTGTTTTGAAATCGTCTAGGGCTTTTTGATTATCGTCTGTTATTGGATCTTGAAGTGTTGGGCTTTCCCAAAAAGCAGTTCCCTCTAACCATTCGTAGCCATGAGTTTTTATAGCAATAACATAAGTTTTATCTGAGTCTTTGGCTCTTTTAAAAGCGGCCTCTAACTCTGAAGTTGAACTAACTGTCTCAGCGTTTGCTCCCATACTTTTAGCGTGATTTTCAAAATCTACAAATTGGAGATTGGTCGCTCTTGCAGCACGAAGATTACAAATATACTCCTTACCTCCTTTCGCAAGTTGAAGTCTATTGATAACCATATGTCCGCCGTTATCACATACAATGATAATCAGTTTCTGGTTGTAAAGAACTGAGCTATAAATATCACTATTATTTAGTAAGTAAGATCCGTCTCCAATAAAAACAACTACATCCTGATCGGGTTTAGCCATTTTAATTCCAAGTGCTCCCGATATTTCATATCCCATACAACTAAAGCCCCATTCAGTTTCGAAAGTATTAAGTTGCTTTGGCTTCCAGACTTGAACTACCTCACCAACAAGCCCTCCTGCAGCTGTAACAACAATGTCACTTGGATCTGAATTTCGATAAACTGCTCCCACTGCATGGGCATACGAGGGTTCTTCTTGATTTGTAGGACCACTTTGTTTTTCAACATAAGCATCCCATTCATCTCTCTCTTTAATTGCTCTTTGGTACCAAGTGTTAGGAGCCCTCCAGTCGCCAAGAGCATCTGATATTTGTTGTAAACCAATTTTAGCGTCACTAATGACGGATGTAGCTAAATGCTTAGTGGTATCGAAGCGAGCTGTATTTACTGAAACTAATTTAAAATTAGGATTTTCAAAATTTGCCCATGAACCGGTGGTGAAATCAGCTAATTTTGTACCTATAGCTAAAGCCAAATCAGTGTCTTTGGATAAGCTATTAGAGGAACCCTCACCCAATGCTCCTACAGCACTTATATAATAGGGGTCATCTCTAGTCATACATCCTATCCCCATTACAGTTGAAGTTACTGGGATATTGTGTTTTTTAGCAAAAATAGATAGCTCTTCCTCTGCCTCAGAATACAGAACACCCCCTCCTGAGATAATAATTGGTTGTTTAGAATTCATTAATTTTTCAGCTGCCTGCTTAACTTGTCTTGGATCAGGGTGAACTCTTCTTACCTCATGAATTCTCTCTTCGAAAAATATTTCAGGATAATCAAATGTCTCTCCTTGAACATCCTGTGACATAGCAATGGTAGCAGGACCACAATCAGCAGGGTCTAGCATTAGTTGGATTGCTTGTGGGAGAGATGCAAGAATTTGCTCTGGTCTTGTAATTCTATCAAAATATTTTGATACTGATTTAAAAGAGTCATTTGCTGTTTCTATGGGAGAATTAAAATTCTCAACTTGTTGTAAAACAGGATCAGGGAAGCGACTAGCAAATGTATCTCCTGGTAAAAGCAATATTGGAAGACGATTGCTCATCGCAACAGCAGCAGCTGTAACCATATTTGTTGCACCTGGTCCTACTGATGAGGTAGCAATAAAAATTTGTTTTCTCCTCATCGCTCTGGAGTAGCCTATACCCGTTAAAGCCATACTTTGTTCATGATGTCCTCTGTAACCAGGAAGATCAGATTGAAATTCTTCCATTGCTTGACCTAAGCAAGCAACATTACCATGGCCATATATTGCAAATGCGCCAGGAAATAATGGTAGTTTTTTTTCATCAATAATCGTTTTTTGTGCAATTAAATATTTAAAAAGTGCATGAGCACAAGACAATTTAATGGTTTTCATTATTCCTCCAAAAAAAATAACAATTTGAATATTACATGATAGAAAAGTAATTTGAATGAAAAAACCTTTTAATATTGAAACTTTTTTGAAATAACTTTTAATCAATAGATAAAATGAAAATAGCTATATTAGGTAAAGTTCACCCAAATGGGCTTGAGTTTTTGAAGAAAAATAAACTAGAGGTCATTGAAATAGAAAATATTGAAAGTCAAAACTTGATAAAAGAATTAAGATTTGTTGATGGGATTCTGTTAAGAACAGCAAAGCTGAAAGAGGAGGTTTTACAACATTGTGAAAATTTAAAAATTATATCAAGACACGGTGTTGGCTATGATAATGTAGATATAAATTATCTTAATAAAAAGAAAATTGCTCTTTGTATTACTTCTACTTCTAATGCAGCAAGTGTAGCAGAACATGTCTTATCTATGTTTATTTACTTAACAAAAAACCTTTCTCTATCAGATAATCTTGTTAAACAGGGTAATTTTGAAAAAAGATCGGAACTACCTGACATTTTTGAGTTATATAAGAAAAAAGTTCTTATTATTGGTTTTGGTAGAATTGGCAAAGAAGTTGCAAAAAGATGCAAAGGATTTGATATGGAGATACATGTGTATGATCCTTTTTTGGATAAAGATTTAATTATAAAAAGTAATTGTGTGCCTATAGAAAAAAATGAGGGATTAGCTTTGTCTGATTTTGTCAGCATTCACTTACCTTTGAATGAAAAGACAAAAAACTTTATATCTCAAAATGAATTAAACCTCATGAAGAAAAACTCTGTGCTTGTAAATACTTCTAGAGGAGGAATAGTTAATGAACATTATTTGTTTCAAGCATTAGAATCAAAAAAAATCCGTGCTGCTGGTATGGATGTATTTGTATCGGAGCCCCCTGAGCCTAACCACCCTTTTTTTAGTTTAGATAATATTTTGCTAACACCTCATAATGCAGCATTAACTTTAGAGTGTAGAGAGAGAATGTCTCTTGAGGCATCACAGAATATACTTTATTTTCTAAAAAATATGTCAGCACTTAATGAAGATAATTTAGTTAATAAAAAATTTATTTAAAATCAAATATCAGATAAAAGTTGCTCTCGACCCTTAGTGCTTGTTTCAATTTTATGAATATTGCCACCAGCACGATCGTTATCTGGATCTGCTCTTAGAGATGTCACATAAAGACTTGATAATTCCGCACCTCCAAATGTAACGCAGGTAGGTGTATTAGTTGGAAGATCTACTTTTTCTATAATTTTTTCATTTATTGTATCAATACAAATGACACATTTTCCTCTAACTCTTGCTGACCAATAATTATTTTCAATATCAACAGTAGCACCATCTGGCTCTCCAACATTGTTAAAGATCATATTAGAGTCTCGTTTAACGAATGTCCTAAAATCTTGAGAATACTCAAATTTTTGTATTAACCCTGTTGGGGTATCAGCAAAGTACATTAAATTTTGTTCTTGTGAAAACGCTATTCCATTTGAGACAGTAATGTTTGATAAAAGGTGTGTTAAGGATAAGTCTGGAGCTAGTCTGTAAAGATTGGCTATAGGCTTTCTGTTTATTTTATCTGGATCCTCGTTATATGTACCAAATACAATACCTCCATATGGGTCTACTTTTGCATCATTGATACGAGTTTCCTTTATATTGTTTTCAACGTCACATATTTTTTTAAAAGATGAAAAATTTTGATCAGCAATAGCAATAAAATTAGGGAAACCAATTATAAAACCATCTTTTTTTCTTGGCAGAATAAAGCCTGCCCTATCCGGTAAATTAAATTCAAAACTTTTATTTTTATCATCAAGTTTAAAAGCTTTTTTTCCCTGTATGTCAGTCCAAACTAAGCAGTCATATCTTGGGTCCCAAAAACAACTTTCTCCGAGTATATTTTCACATTTAAGTACAGTTGAAACCTGAGCATTATTCATATTAATTAATTATATTATTTTGCGATATATTAGTAATCAAATATGATTTTGGACAATCATTTAAAATTTTTTCTGTTATATCTTCTCTTTGAATATTAGATGTTAAAATTACTGTGCAACCACCAAATCCAGCTCCTGTAAGTCTAGCCCCAAGAGCACCATGTGACCGGGCTTTTTTAACTACATAATTTAATTCTGGACTTGAGATTTCATAATCATTATCCATAGAGGAGTGACTCTCATTCATTAATTCTCCAAATGCCTGTGCATTATTATTTTTTAAAAATTGAACAGCTTTTTTTACTCGAAAATTTTCTGAGATGACATGCCTAGCTCTTTTTAAAATTTTAGGATCTTTGATTAAACTTAAGTTAGTAATTTCAGCATGTCGTAATGAAGGAATATTAAGAAATTTTGCAGCTGCTTCTGTCTCTCTTTTTCTTTCATTATACAAACCTTCTGAAAGTTTACGTGTACTTCCGGAATGAATTACGACAAAAGTGTACTCGCTAAAGATAGGTATTATTTCTGTGCTCAAATTTTCACAATCCAAGAATAGTGCCTGACCAAATTTAGCTATCGCTGAAGACATTTGATCCATTATCCCACAATAGGTTCCAATAAAATTATGTTCAATCAATTGTCCTATCTGAGCAATTTTGGTTAGTGGTAATTCTAGATTCACCATTTTACATAAAGCCTTTATCAATGCGATCTCAAGCGCCGCGGATGAGGACAAGCCAGAACCAGCAGGAATATCAGATGTCACAGACAAGTTAAGACCTGACATATGATGTCCCTCCTTTCCTAAATAAAATAAAGCACCTCTTACAAAATCTATCCAAGATCCATCTGTTTTAGAGTCAAAAAGAGAAGATTTTTTTCCAAATTCATCGGAAATTCCAACAATTTGTGAGTCTGATCGTGGGCCAATACTAACTTCGATTTTTTGATCAATTAAAGTAGGAAGCACAAAACCGTAGTTATAATCAGTATGTTCTCCAATTAAATTTACTCTACCATGCGCTTGTGCTGAAGAGACAGGTGAACATTGAAAGTTAGTTTGAAATAATTTTACACTATTCATCTGGCTTTTCATCACCCCGCAAAATACGAGCTGAGCGCTCTGGAGGAAGATCTACAAGAAAAAATCCGGCAATCTGTTCAACACCTGCTAAATATTTAAGTTTTGTTTTTGATCTGCGAATTGGTTGAAAACAAATGTGAAGATGATGGAATTTCTCATAACCTTTTGGCGATAGCTGCCATGCAAGTGTATAGGGCATAGGAGAATTAAATATTGCATCTAATTTCTTAGAGGCTTCAAGAATTAGTTCTGCAAGATCCTGTTGCTCCTCATCTGAAAGTTCAAATAAATGAGATATTTTTCGATATGGAACAACCCAGATCTCAAAAGGGTATCTTGCCCATCTTGGAACAAAAGATATTGCAGTATTATTTTTTTTTAAAATTAATTCTTTGGGTATGTCAAATAAATATTTATTTAGTGGATTAATTTTTTGAGCAATAGATTGTTTTTTTATTATTTCTGGAATATGTCCAAAACTATAAATTTGTCCATGCGGATGTTCTAATGTTACACCAATTTCTTTTCCTTTATTTTCAAATGGTAAAATATATTTAATTTTAGAGTTATTAATTAATTCTTTAGTCCGAAAAGATAATGCTTGGATGATTAATTCAATTCTCTCCAAAGGCAATTTGGAAAATTCATCATTGTGATTTGAACTATAAGAGATTACATCACAATTTCCAGTTGCTCTATCTGTGTTTATTTCTAAGGATGGAAATTCAGATCTTTCTAAATGAAGAGAGCTGAATCTATTAGTAAAAATAGCAACTTCATATTGATCAACTGGAATATCTGTGGGATTTTTATTATTTGTCATAGGACATAGAGGACAATCAAGTGAGTTAGGAAGAAAAGTTCTATTTTGTCTAGTTGATGAATAACCTACCCACTCAGATCGAGTTGGGTGAAACCGAAGATGGGTTTGATTATCTAAAATAGGGGGTAAACCCTTAAAAAACTTATAATTTAACTCATTTTTACTAAATAAAATTAGCTCTTTACCCTCACCTCTATCAATTTTTTTTATAAATGGGTCTTTAATCATTTAAAGGCTGGTAGCATTGAGCCATGAGCATCTATTAGCTCATCAACCATTTTCCATATTTGATCTAAATTGAGCTCTCCCGCAGTGTGAGGATCGAGCATTGCAGCATAATAAATTGAATCTTTTTTTCGGGTCTTAAGCGCTTCGACGGTTAATTGTTGAACACTAATATTTGTTTGAATCAAATTTGCCAAATGAATTGGCAATGGCGGCACAACTTGTGGAACCAAATCATCTTCTTGAACAACACACGGAACCTCAACACAACTATTATTAGGTAAATTGGGTATCAGATTTGTGTTTAAAACATTACCGTAAATAATATCTTTTTTTCCTGTAATCATAGATAAAATTACTCTTGATGCATACTCTACAGATTTATTATTATCTATTTTTGGATTACTGAGCATATCTTTTTCTTGTTTATCCCATTCTAGAATTTGTTTTTCACATCGACGAATATATTCATTAATTGGAATATCAAATTTTCTGATTAAGTCTTTTTGGTGACTTTTTATAAACCAAGGAGTATATTCAGCAAAATGCTCAGATGATTCAGTAACAAAATAACCAAGTTTTTTTAATACTTCATATCTCACTTTGTTTGAACAGCCATCCCAATTAGTACCAAAATCTCCTGTCTCACCTTTTTGAAAGATTTTAGGATATAGATCCTCTGTTGAACCATTATTCAATTTTTTTGCAAACTTAGTAAAAAAGGACATGTGGTTGATACCAGAACACTCAAACTCAATTTTGTTAAAATCCTCACCTATGTCTCTAGCTAAATCAGCAACAGTACCTTGAACTGAATGGCAAAGTCCTACATATCGAAGTTCTGGTACGAAGTGAGAAAGACCAAGACAATTAATGGCCATTGGATTTACATATTGAAGCATCATTGCCCTTGGGCATAGCTCTAACATTTCTTCAGCAATTTCAACTAAAACAGGGACTGTTCTTAACCCGCGCATAATTCCTCCGATGCCTACGGTGTCTGCGATAGTTTGTTGGAGCCCATATTTGGCAGGTATTTCAAAATCAATCAAAGTTGATGGCTTGTAGCCACCTACTTGTATCATTACTATAACAAAATCAGCCTCTTTTAAGGCTTTTTTTCTATCATTTGTTGATTTGATTGATGCTGAAACTTTAAGAGAGGACGCAACCTTATCTGCAACTATTTGAGAAGTTTTTAGCCTTGATGAGTCAATATCATATAAAGTAATTTCAGAAGAATTTAATTCTGACTCAAGTAAAATATCTGTCAAAATATTTTTCATAAAAACAGTGCTTCCCGCGCCAACAAAAGAAATTTTAGTCAAATCTATCCCTTACTAGCGCCCAAGGTTAAACCAGCTATGAAATGTTTTTGCATTAAAAAAAACATTATGACAGGTGGTATGGCTGCCATGATAGAACCTGCAGATAAAAGATGATACGCGGATATCCATTGACCATTTAAAGATTTCAAACCTGCTGTGATAGGCATCGCATGGTGGCCTTGTATCAAAACAGTTGCCCAAAAAAAATCATTCCAAATAAAAGTAAAAATTAATACTGATAGTGCCGCGATAGCAGGTCTAGTCAATGGAAGAACAATTTTTAAAAATATATTAAATTCCGAGGTACCATCTATTCTTGCGGCTTCAAATAATTCATTTGGTAAAGCTTTTATAAAGTTTCTCATAAACAAAGTGCAAAAACCTGTTTGAAAGGCAACATGAAATAAAACTAATCCTGTTACTGTATCATACAAGCCCATTTGGTAAGTTAGGTCTCTTACGGGTATCATTAAAATTTGAAATGGAACAAAATTTCCAGCTATAAATGTAAAAAATATAAACAAGTTTGCCTTAAATCTGTATGATGCAAGTGCAAATCCTGTCATGCAACTTAATGCAACAGCTCCTATCATTGTTGGTATAGTTATTTTAAAACTATTCATTATATAAGAAAGCATTGGTGTATTTTGAAAAACATCTTTTAAATTGCTAAATAATAAAAATTCACTTGGCACTCCCCATAAATTTCCTTGAGCAATATCTCCGAGGCCTCTAATGGATGTGAGCATTATTCCAATTAGTGGTATCAACCATATTAATAGTGAAATAGGTATTAAAACTCTGTAAGAAATTTGATTAATTAATGGTCTTTTTTGAATAGGAATTGGAAACATTAAAGACCTTTTTTCTCACTTTGATACATACGGTAGATAAAGAAAAGAATATAAAACATCATGATTGTAAATAATACTGCTGCAATTGCAGATCCATATCCCATTCTATAGCCATACTCACTAAGGGCTGTTTCGAACATATAATACGCTAAGACATTTGTGGAGCCCCAAGGGCCACCTTGAGTCATAATTGCTACCATGTCAAAACTTCTTAATGATCCAATAACTGTTACAACGATAGCTAAGAATGTTGCAGGTCTCAGTTGTGGTAAAATAATATTTTTAAATAAAGAGAAACCTTTAGCACCATCCATTCTACCAGCCTCAATTTGATCGGTATTAAGATTGTTTAAGCCAGTAAGATACAAAATCATACAGTAGGCAATTTGTGGATATATGCCTGCAAAAATTATTCCATAAGTTGCAAAATCTTCATCTGCTAAAATTGCGTAATTGCCAAGACCAATTGCCTCAAGGAATGGTCCAATCACACCGCGTGGATTATAAAACCAAGCAAAAATAATTCCAATTACAACTTGAGAGATCACAAAAGGGAAGAAAAAAAGAGATTTAATTAGCCTAATTCCAAAAATTGTTTGGTTTAAAAAAATTGCCAAACCTAATCCGATAGGAACGGCCAACATAAAGAATATCAACCACTTAATATTATTTATTAAAGATATATAAAAATACTCATCATCTAGTAATTCAATGTAATTTGAAAATCCTACGTAAATTGCTGGTGATAAACCATCCCACTGTAACAAAGATATATATAAAGAGTTAAAAATTGGCCAAATAACGTAAACGAGAAATAAAACTAGGCCTGGAAATAAAAAAATCCAAGGGGTTAATCTTTGTTGATTAAGCTTCCACCATGATGATTTTCTATAAGGTATTTGAGTAGAGCTTGGCACCTTTGTTTAGGGGGTGGCACAAAGGCCACCCCTATTTCAATAATTATTTATATACTCTTTGACGTACTTTTTCTAAACGCTCAAGAATTTTGTCTCTTCTATCTGGGTTCACCATATACTCTTGAAAACCCTTCATTCCTTCAGAAGCCATTTCTGCAGGAGCATCTCTATCGTAAAATTGTGCCATAGCGTAAGCATTATTTAACATATTTAAACCTGCTTCTAAGAATGGATCTGGATCGACTTTAGAGCCACTATTGACAGGCAACTGTCCGAGAGTTTTATTCATCTCTTCTTGAACATCAGCTCTACTTAAAAAGATTAGGAATCTTTTTGCGTCTGTCTTGTTTTTTGCACCTGATGCAATATGCATTGTATCAGTTGGTGCTTCTTCAGCCATTGGAATACCTGGGGTTATCTCCGGAAATTGGAAAAAACCAAGATTATCATTAGTTAGTCCACCCTCTTTAAATAACGCTACTGAGAAATTTCCCATGACATACATAGCAGCTTCTCCGTTTACCATTGGAGGAATTGCTTCCTGCCAAGCTAGCGAAGCATGATTTTCTAAAAAATAACCTGGTTTGACTAATTCATCCCATTTATCAAATACAGCATGAACTTTAGGATCTGTGTATGGAACCTCTCCTTTTGTCAAAGCCATGTGAAATTCATAACCATTAGTTCTTAAATTTAAATAGTCAAAAACACCAGCTGTTGTCCAAAGATACTTTGATCCAATTGTAATTGGAGTGATGCCTGCAGCTTTGAGTGTTGCACAAGCAGCTACAAATTCATCCCAAGTTGTTGGTACTGAGATGCCATTCGCTTCAAAAAGATCTTTTCTGTAATATACACCCCATTGATAATAAGTGTAAGGGATACCCCATTGTTTTCCGCCAATTGTCATTGGTTTTTTTGCGTGGGACATTCCTTCTGTCAAATTTCCATCAACCCAACCAGTATCAGACCAAATATCAGATACGTCTTCTACAAGACCTGCTCTTACAAAAGGTAACATTCTGTTTCCTGCGTACCAGTTAAAAACATCTGGTGGATTTGTGGTTAAAAAATTTCTAATTGCTTGTTTGTAACCCTCATGATCAAAGTTATTCACCTCGATAGTCACATCAGGATTTTCTTCTTGGAACTTATTAAAAGCCCATTCAAATGCAGCCTTAGGTGCTGGATCAGTTAAGTCAGTATTGATAACCAGCGTGCCTGCAAAAGCAGAAGAATAACCTAAGCTAGTTACAGCAATTATTGTAGCTAAGATTTTTCTCATATTTATTCCTCCTACAATTACCAATTTGAGATAATAAAGGTAATATTGTTATATAACGATGACAATATACAAGTAATTATCTACTATTAAAAATCAAAAATATAAGTATTTAAATTTCGAAAAATTTATTAAAGCTTAAAAATAAAGGTTTTAGTTGGATTTTGACAGATACTTTTCCCACTTCCAAGCAGTCATTAATATGGTTTTCAAATCTGAGTATTTAGGAGACCAATTTAATTCATCTTTAATTTTTTTATTATCAGCAATTAATTGCGTTGGATCTCCTTTTCTTCTAGCTGATATTTCAAAAGATATTTTAGTATTTGTGATTTTTTCAGCTAAATTAAATATTTCCATGACACTGAAACCTTGGCTATTGCCAATGTTGTAAATATCAGATTTTTTTGTTTGCATTAAATTTTCCAAAGATAGAAGGTGGGCTTCAGCAATGTCCATAACGTGTATATAGTCGCGTATGCAAGTTCCATCCTTTGTATCATAGTCGTCACCATAAATAGTAAAGTTTTCTCTTCTGCCTGACGCAGTTTGTAAAATGAGAGGAATAAGATGTGTTTCAGGTTTATGTCTCTCACCAATTGAGCCATCTATATGAGCTCCGCATGCATTAAAATATCTAAGTGAGATGTATTTAAAACCGTAAGCTTTGTCATAGTCTTTTAAAACTTTTTCGATAACGGCCTTTGTATTTCCGTAAGGGTTTACAGGAGATATCTTTTCATCCTCTGTAATAGGAATATTTTGTGGCTCTCCATATACTGCAGCAGTGGAAGAAAATATAAAGTTAAGAATTTTTAGTTCTAACATACAGTTAAGAAGATTAAGTGTATTAATTACGTTATTTTCATAATATTTCTTTGGATTAATATAAGACTCTCCAACATTTATCGATGAAGCAAAATGCATAACCACTTCATACTTATTTTCTTTAAGAATTTTATAGACGTGGTCTTTATTAGATAAATCACAATTATGTAATTTGTAGTTTTGAGAATTTAATTCAAACCCGGTTGATAAGTTATCAAGTATTTCTATTTGGTAATCAGTATCTTGGAAGCGTTTTAACATATGAGAGCCTATATATCCTGCCCCGCCAACAACTAAGATTTTCATGAATTAACCTTATAATGGCTCATTAAAAATTTCATAGGAATAATTTTATTTTCAAATGAGACTAAAATAAATTGTTCAAAATTCATTAAAATGCAATAATTTTATTGATTTCTATGATAAGCAAAAGTAGTAAGATTTCAGCAAAAGATTATGAGCTTTTCCTCAATTACTCTAAAGAATTAGGATTAGATCGAACAATGGTACAGGCAGCTGGGGGAAATACCTCGATCAAGGACGGCGATACAATGTGGATTAAGGCCTCTGGTAAATGGCTTATCGACACAGGTTCATCAGAAACAATGGTCGCAGTAAGTATTTCTAAAATTAAAGACGCTCTTAAAAATAATAACTGTTCTTATGATGATATTCTAAAGTCAGTTGATTTAATAAATTCACCAAAAAGGCTTCGTCCATCAATTGAATCCCCAATGCATGCCATTCTTAATTTCAAATATATTTTTCATACACATGATATTTACGTTAATGCATTAGCTGTACAGAAAAATTCCCACATAAAATTTAAAGAGATACTTTCAGATCTTAATTGGAAATTTATACCATATGTTAAACCTGGTATCGAACTCTGTCGTAAAATAATGGAAGTTAAGACACAGAAGGATGATATTTTTATATTAGAAAACCATGGTCTTATTATTTGTGGTGAAGATTTAAAGGAAATAAAAAAGCTAAATCAACTTGTTAGATATCGCCTAAAAGAATTCAATGATAAAACTAATATTGTCGATAAAAATAAATCTAATTTTAAAATTGTTAATCTAAAGAATACTGGATTTAAATTTTGTGAAGATAATCTAATCAATGAACTCGCCTTTCATCAACCTTGGATTGACAAACTTACTACAGGGACGCTTCTACCTGATTTTTTAGTATTTCTTGGACCAAAACTTCTAGCTCTTGATCCAAAAGCTAATGGTTTTGTTGAGAAGCTAGATAAAATATCCAAAGAACCTTTACCCCTCAACTCATGTGTAATTTTAATTGGGCATGGCGTTATAATTCGTGATAATGCGTTAAGAGGAACAGTTGAAATAATTCGATGTATATATGATTTGTTATGTCTGATACCAGATAATGTTGATCTTCAATATTTAAGTGAAAATGAAATTAGCTTTCTTTTAAATTGGGAAGCGGAACATTATCGACAGAGTCAGAACAAAAAAATCTTATGAAAAAACCTAATTTCAGAAATAATATTGCTGTATTGGATATTGGTAAAACACATGCCAAGGTAATCTTATTTGATGCTTATCATTTAAAAGAATTGGAGGTTTTTCAAACCGAAAATTTTATTTTGAATAACTCGTTGTATCCACACTTTGATATAGACTCGCTTAAAAATTTTATCATCAATTCTTTAAGTAGTATTGCGGAAAAATACTTAGTTGACTCAATATTTGCATCAACTCATGGCGCATGTATAGCTTTGATGTCTAAAGGAGAACTAGCCCTTCCTGTTATTGATTATGAATTTGATGGTCCTGATAAACTAAAATCAGAGTACGACCGAATACGCCCATCATTTAATCAAACTGGTAGTCCACGCATGAGTGCTGGATTAAATCTTGGAGCACAATTATACTGGCAATA
This sequence comes from uncultured Alphaproteobacteria bacterium, assembly GCA_902617465.1. Classification (GTDB taxonomy): domain Bacteria; phylum Pseudomonadota; class Alphaproteobacteria; order HIMB59; family HIMB59; genus HIMB59. Next base: position 31,951 of record CACMWO010000005.1, read on the forward strand.
TAAGTATTTTCCAAAAGAGTTTGCAAAGATTGATCAAATTTTATTTTGGCCACAATATTGGACCTATTGGTTAACCGGTATTTGTGCTAGTGAGATTAGCTATGCTACCTGTCATTCAGATTTATGGGATATTAAAGAGAACAAATTTGTTGAACTAAAAACTTTTGGCATTGAGTCAGATATTAGTTTTCCGCCCATAAAATCTGCATCAAATATACTTGGAAATTTGAGAAAAGAGTTGGCTAATAAAACAGGCTTGTCTGAGAACACATCAGTTTATTGTGGGGCTCATGACTCAAGTTTAGCTTTAGTTTCAGCATATTTAAAAAGAGAATTACCTTGTTCAATATTGTCAACAGGCACTTGGGTAACTCTTTTTTCATTAGGTTCAAACCAGATTGATATCTCGGAAAAACCTGGTCTAATGATCAGTTGCGATTGTTTTGGTAACTTAGTTCCCAACTTCAGATTTCCTGGAGGAAAAATATATGAAAGACAAATTTCTAAAAAGAATAAGTCTTCTTTTAATCATGAAAATATCAATATATCGGATATAAGTCTCATTGATTTTGAAGATATAGAAAAGGCTAGGTTTGTAAATAAGGCATCTAATGAAGAAATAAATTTTCATGACATTGAATCAAATAAAGCAGAGGCAATAATCTCCGAATTACTTGCCAATCAAACATTGATTGGATTACAAGCAATAGGTTCAAAGGGACCAATTATTTGTTCAGGCCCTTTTGCGAAAAATAAAACATTTTTAGGTACTATCGAAAAAAAATGGGATTATCCTGTTATAGTTGAGGACAATCACCTTGGTATATGCAGAGGTATTGCTGACTTAGTAACAAGAAAATAGAAAATTTAAGGTTTTAAAATAAATAGATTTGAGTCTGTCTCATCTGCAATAATGTATATATTGCCCATTTGGTCTATTTCTATGTCTCTGACTCTTCCAATTTGATCTTTGAAAATAATTTCTTCTTTCACAAATTTATTACCAATTCTGTGTAAAACAGATAGATACTGAAACTTAAGTGAAGATACTAAAAGTGAATTTTGCCACTGAGGAAATGCATCACCATCATAAAATTTAATGCCACTTACCGCGATAGAGGGAACCCAAATAAATTCTGGTTTTAAAAAACCAGGTTCCCAAGCATTACCATCTCCAATTTTAGTTCCAGAGTAATTTGTTCCTCCCCATCCTATTTTCTTCCAACCATAATTAGTACCTCCAACAACTTTACCTATAAAGTCTCCTCCTTTAGGTCCATGATTAGATATATAAATAGATTTAGTATGAGGATCCAAAGTCATCCCTTGAGGGTTTCTAACACCAATTTGAAATAACTCAGGAAGCCAATCATTACCCAATATGAAAGGATTATCTTTAGGATACTCACCATTTTTATGTATTCTGATTATTGAACCAATTGAATTTGAGAAGTCCTGAGCAATCATGCCTTTTCCTCTCTCACCAATGCTAACATAAAGGTAATCATCAAGTATTTCTATTCGAGAACCAAAGTGTTTACCATTACCAAAATATGGTAAAGCCTCATAAATAAGTTTTTCATTAATGAGCTTATTTTCTTTAAGCTCAGCAGAATACACTGCAGTTGTGTATTTGCCATTTTTCTTAATTGAGCCGGTAACCCATATAAAATTCTTTTCACTTACAATATCTAAAAGCCCTCCTTGGCCATGTTGAACAAAAGGAATATTGTGATCAATTTTTGTTTGTGAATAATCGTTTGTATTTATAAGGAAGATTTCACCTGATTTTTGAGTGATCAATAAGTGATCATCTATCCAACTCATCCCCCAAGGATTATCCAGAGAAACTTTGGTTTTTTCTAAAGTTTTTGAATATAAATGGGTACTGAAAAGTATTAAGAAACATAAAATAAATAAAAAAATAGTTTTAGAAAAAATTATTATCTTCATACAGTCAGTAATAAACCGCCGGTTATAAACATTTTAACAGTTATTTTACACCAAGTTTTTTTTGAAGGTCACTTGAAGAAGTAGTGTATCTAAAAACATACTTTTTATCGCTATGACAATACTCAAACATTTTTTTAGCTGCAAGTGCAGCTTCATGAAATCCACTCAAGATTAACTTTAATTTACCAGGATAAATACAAATATCTCCAACAGCAAAAACTCTTGGAACAGAAGTTTCAAAATTTTCAGTATTCACTGATATTAAATTTTTCTCTAAATTCAAACCCCAGTCTGCGATTGGGCCTAATTCTATTTTTAAACCAAAAAAAGGGAATATTGCGTCAATATCGTCTATGGTTGTCTCATCATCAAGTGTCACTTTGACTTTACTGTTATCATTTTTTTCAACCTTTTTTAAACTTCCCATATTGAAATTTACATTGCCTTTATCAACTAAAGACATAACTTTATTTACAGAGTCTTGAACTCCTTTAAATTCTTTTCTTCTGTGTACCAAAGAAACTTTTTTGGCTATTCCTTGAAATCCCATTACATAATCCAGTGCAGAGTCACCACCACCAATTATTAAAATATTCTTATCTTGAAAATCAGATCTTTTTTTAACAGAGTAAAAAATATGTTTATTTTCTAGCTCCTGAGAACCCTCTGCAGGAAGCTTTCTTGGAACAAAACTACCTGCACCTGCTGCAATCACAAGAGACTTGCATTTAATGGATGTGCCCTTATCGGTTTCAACTAAAATATCATTATCATTTAAAGATATTTTAGAGGTTAATTGATTGAGATGATAAGAGGGATTGAAAGGCTCAGCTTGTTTTATTAAATCATCGGTAAGTTCTTGGCCGGTAATAGCAGGCCTACTTGGAATATCATATAAATTTTTATCAGGATATAATTCTGCGCACTGCCCTCCTATTTTATCAAGGTTGTCGATTAAATGAGCCTTCATATCTAAAAGACCCAATTCAAAGACTTGAAACAGACCACATGGACCAGCACCGATAATAACAACGTCTGTTTCGTGGCTTCCGCCTGATTTAATAATATTGGTCATGTCTTATTATTATAATAAATGTTACTTGAGTTAGATTATTTGTTTCTTTTGTAAATATCAAAAACCATTATCGCTATTGCTAAAACTGCGCCAAATATACCCAATAAAAGCGAGGTTTCTAAAGTCATATTTATAATCTAACCAGTTAACTCTATTATGGTAATCAATGCATTTCTAGTTTAAAAAAAAACTAGGAGAAATAAGGTGGGGGCAAAAAAGTCAGATTTTTTTGATTCAAGAGATAAATATTTATCATTTGTAAATTCTACCAACGAAAAAAGTCGAATAGCTTTTCAATTAGCGAAGTATTTAAAAAATTCTAAAATTACTAAGGATGCATTTAGAATTTTTGATGCTGGGACAGGAGATGGCTCAGTTATCTGCACATTGCTATCGGCTGTTCATGACAAATTCCCCGAAGATCCAATTATAGTTGTTGGAAAAGAAATTAGTATCGATGATATTAACAGTCTTCTAAATTATCTTGGTTATAGATTTTTTGAACATAAGAATTTAGTTTTCTGTATAACAAATGCATCTTATAGAGAAATTAATGATAATCGATTCACAGATTGTAAATTAATTAAAAAAGAATTAGTTGGAAATTCAAGTTTTAGTTTCAATCAGCAACTCATGAATATGGGTGAGGTTATAAGAAAAAATTGGGATATAAAAGAGGATACTTCTTCAACCATATTGAGACCGAAGCAAAAGACACTGATGGTTATATATAGGAAGGATCAAAAAATTGCATTGAAGCATTTGATACCAAGTAAGTTAGAGAGTATTCCAAAGTTTTACGACTATATAATTGCATCTCAAGCTTTCAGGCTAAGATCTCCTTACGACAGAACACTTAAGCTAGTACTTATTCCATTATTAAAAATGTTAGATGTAAAAGGTCAGCTATTTTTTATTTATTCATCCGGAAATGATTTTTCAAAAAAGCTTCTCAAATTATTCTTTCCAAAAATTAATCCCTATCAATTTAGTGATCCCAAAAAATTTGTAGAAAGCCTGAATAAAAAAATACCTCATTTTAGAAAAAAATTTAAAGTATCCATATCTTCATTTTTATTTTCATTTATAAACCTATCATTATCCTCTAAGAAAAAATTTTCACCGATGAACTCTCTTGGATTATGGAATGCTATCACCTATGTTGGTCAAATATCCGAAAATGAACAAAAAAGTATTAAAATAAGTATTAATTTTCTAGATAAAATTAGCAATAGTGCAAAAAAACTTAAATTGCAATTTAGTGATTATCTTTTAAGATTTGAAAAGAATAATTTTAAAAGTCATTTGGATGAGTAATTTTACAAGTAAATTTGCAGACCGTAAAATTGGCCCAAAGTTTTTCGAAACAATTAACCAAAATTTTGAAAATCAAGTATACAAACCTAGACTCTATGAAGAAAAAATTGACTTCGACCGTTTGCGTATGTACCGACTCAATAGAGTTTTAGAGCAACTACGATTAAATAATGTTGGTGCTTGCATATTATTTGATCCGATCAATATAAGGTATGCAACCGACAGTAGAAATATGAGTTTATTTACAATGCATGAACTCGTGCGATTCGTATTTATTTCTGCAGAGGGAAAAGTAATACTATTTGATTATCCAAAGAGCGAGCATCTCTCAGAACATTTATGCACGATTGATGATATTCGAGCAGTTGATAGTTGGGATTTTTTTTCAGCAAATAATTTTGTTGATAAAAATGCAAAAAAATGGGCTGGCACTGTTCAAGATTTAATGAGAGAGCATTCACCTGATAATAATTGCCTTGCAATAGATGTTTCCGATCCAGTTGGAATACAAATGTTACTTAAACAGTTTAATGTTAAACTAGTGAACGCCCAAAAGTATATTGAGCTTGCAAGATCTATTAAATCTGATGATGAGTTAATTTGCATGAAAGCTTCTATTGAGACTGCTGAAAAAGGAATGTGGCTAATGAGACACAAACTTCAGGCAGGTATGACAGAAGAAGAACTTTGGTCATACATGCATAAAGTCAATATTGAAAATGGTGGGGAATGGTTTGAGACTCGTCTTTTAGTATCTGGACCACGAACAAATCCTTGGCTTCAAGAATGCAGTAACAGAGTCATTGAGTCTGGAGATTTAGTTGCTTTTGACACAGATATGGTTGGACCGTACGGTTACTGTGCTGATATCTCTCGAACCTTTGTTGAGGGCAATCGTCTAAATGATGAACAAAAAAGGCTCTACTCAATGTCTTTAGAGCATATTAATCATAACAAATCTCTGATTAAAGCTGGTGTAAATTTTAGAGAATTTGCAGAAAAATCCTGGAAATTGCCTGATAATTGCTACGATAATCATTATCCATGCATTATTCATGGTGTCGGTCTTTGTGATGAATGGCCACTTGTTGCTTACCCAAATAGAGATTTTAGCAACGCGGATTACTCAGCCAATTTTGAGGAAAATATGACTATCTGTGTAGAGAGTTATGTTGGTGAAGTTGGCGGCAAAGAAGGAATTAAACTTGAGGATCAGTTCGTTGTAACCAAAGATGGCTTGAAGCAACTAAGTTCATTTCCTTATGAGATAGATATCTAAACTGATTGGATATTTTTATTTAGCTGCAGCGGTCTTCTTCGGGATACTTTCAAATAATTTTGCAAAAATATCAAATGGATACGAGAAATTCATACCAACCTCACTAAGTGCTATTTCCATAGTAATCGCGGTCTTTTTTATTTCTAAGGTAATGAAGTTTTTACCAATGGGAATTGCCTATGCCTCTTATGCTGGTTTAGTGATTTTTGGAACGTTCATATTAAGTATAATTAAGTTTGGTCAGAGTCCAAACTTATTTGGAATTCTTGGTTGTGGGCTGATTATACTTGGTATTGTTATGGTAAACGCTCTGGGTAAATAATTACTTCATTCCAGTCATAGTAATACCTTCAACAAATCTTTTTTGAGCAACTATGAAAGCCACAATAAGTGGAATGGTAACAGTAACAATCGACGCCATCATAGGTCCAAATTCATCACTATCTATACCACCTCTAAATTCTCTAATACCAAGTGGTGGTGTAAATAAATCACGATTACCTGTGATAACAATCCTAGGCCAAAAATAATCATTCCAGTGAGCAACAACTGAGAAAATTGCAAAAGCTAGTAACGCTGGTATAGCTACAGGAAGCATGACTTTCCAAACAATAGAATATTCTCCCATACCATCCATCCTTGCAGCATCAATTAGTTCATCTGGTACTGTCATAAAGAATTGCCGCATTAGAAAAATTCCAAACACAGATATCGTCCACGGTATTATTAAGGCTGCATAGGTATCCACCAGTCCAGCTTTTGCTAACATGACATACAACGGTAAAGCGATTGCATGTACAGGTATTAATAAACAGAACAGAACCATTGAAAAGACAAATTCCCTGCCTTTAAACCTAAGCTTGGCTAGTGCATAAGAACATGGAAGTGCAATCAATACTTGTATTAAAAAGATTGAAACAGTCACAATCAAACCGTTCATTAAATACCTTGGAATTGGGGCTTTTTTGAATGCAAACCAGAAATTGTATTTATAAGGTCGCATTGTGCATACCTCTTCAGTGTATCCGTGCTTAGTACAAACTGGGAATGTTTGAATCTCCTGTGCTCCGACTAAACCTCCAGATATTGACTGAATTTCTTGTTGAGATTTAAGTGACATTGAAACCATCATGTAGAATGGGATCAACACAATTAATGCTCCAATGATGAGCAGCCCATGCTTCCATGACTCTCCAATATAATGTCTAGCTAACATTTTAGTAATGTACCCTTTTCTCAATCACATATCTTTGGAAGAATGTTAGCAAGATTATAAAAATTATAAACACAACAGTAATCGCTGCACCAATACTTGTAATATTTTGTTGAATTGCTTTTTCAAAAATTGCGTACATCATTACATACGTTGTTTTGGCAGGACCTCCTTTTGTAAGAATTTCAATTGTGTCAA
>CACMWO010000006.1 GCA_902617465.1 uncultured Alphaproteobacteria bacterium
TCTCTAGAGCTATGGATACTATTCACCTTAGTCAATCTGCTATTACTAGACAAATTCAATCTCTTGAGCATAGTTTAAAAACCAAACTATTTAAAAGACACACAAAAGGTATAACTCTCACAGAGCAAGGTTCATATCTTTTTGAAGAAACTGAAAAAATTTTTGCTGATTTAAATTCTATAGAAAAAAAGATAGTTGAATATAAGTCAGTTCCCACTGGTAACCTCTCTATTAATACTACAGTTGCTTTTGGATCGATGTGGCTTAGCCCAAGAATCAATGAATTCATTCATGAATACCCAGAAATCAATCTTAAACTAAACTATTCTGAAGATGAGCAAGATATGCTTCGCCAAGATTATGATATTGGTTTATGGATGAGAAAACCAAGGCATTTAGATTTAGTTTCAAAGCACATCGCGACAATCAAATACCATATTTATGGATCAGCGAATTACATAAATGAAATGGGTATGCCTTTGAGAAGATCTGAGCTTAATAGCCATAGATTAATAACATATGGAATAGGAAAACCATCCCCACTTTCTGACACCAATTGGATACTGAAAACTGGTGTTAAAAAAAACCAAAAAAATAGAAGACCTCATATTACAATCAACAATCTATATGGTTTATTAGTAGCTGTTGAAACTGGTGCAGGATTAGCTGCATTACCTGACTATATGGCTCAACATAAAGCCCATCTTGTTAAAGTATTGCCAGATATAGAAGGACCAAGTTACGATGTTCATATGGTTTATCATGAAAATCTAAAAGGAAGTTTAAAATTAATAGCTTTTAGAGATTTTCTTATGAATAAAATAAGCCAGTGGAGATTTTGACTTTAAAAATTTCCTTATTTCATTAAAAATTAAATATAAATATGAATAATTTATTAAAAACCTACAATTTTAGTAATTTTAAAGTTATAAAAGGACGAGGGTGTTATTTGCACACTTCAGATAATAAAAAATTATTAGATTTTTCAGCAGGTGTGGCAGTTAATTCTCTTGGGTATAATCACCCAGTTTTAAGAAAAAGTTTACAAGATCAAATAAAAACTGGCATTACTCATTTATCGGGTTCTCAAATGCATGAGTTCAAGACTAAATTATCTAAATTATTATCTGAAAATTCTAACAAAGGTGATGTGTTCTTTTCTAATTCAGGTGCGGAAAGCATTGAAGCTGCATTAAAAATAGCAAGAAACTATGGAAGTAAAAAGGGCAAAGATGAAATTATTGCTATGACCTCCTCTTTTCATGGAAGAACAATTGGAGCCTTATCAGTCGGCAGTAATAAAAAATACAAATCTGACATAGGGCCTGTTCCAGGTAAAGTAAAGTTTTGTAAATTTAATGATGTCTCTCATCTCAAAAAATTAGTAAATAAAAAAACGGTAGCAATAATAATAGAATTTGTTCAAGGAGATGGTGGTATCAATATTTGTAGTAAGAATTTCGCTAAAGCTATAAAAGAAATATGTATAAATAAGAAAATTTTACTTATCGGAGATGAAATACAAGGCGGTATAGGTCGAACTGGAAAAATTTTTGCATACAAACATTATGGTGTTAATCCGGATATTATAACCTCAGCTAAAGGATTAGGTTCTGGTATTCCTATTGGCGCAACAATAGTAAAAAAATATATATCTAAGATTATTTCAACTGGTTTTCATGGTTCTACATTTGGTGGAGGTATGCTTCAGACAAGAGTTTCTTACAACGTATTGAAATCTATAAATACTAAATCTTTTTTAAATAAAGTACAAATTAATGGTAAATTATTATCAAGCTTACTTAAAAAATTACATAACAATCATAAAGATAAAATTGTTGATACCAGATGCTTAGGTCTAATGGCTGGTATAGAGTTTCAAAGTAATGAAATTGCATCGAATACATTTGGGAAGATGACAAAAAAAGGTCTTGTTGCTACTCTCATTCAAGGAAATATAATTAGAATAACACCCCCATTAATTATCACACAACAAGAGTTAAAAAAGGGTATTGAAATTATTTCAAAAAGTATTTAATTTAATCTTAAATTTTATTGAGAAATTAGATAAGTGATGAGATTAACTTTTCTTTTTTTATTTATTCCTTTTTTTGCATCTGGACTTACTTTTAAAAATGGCGAGTCTGGTAAATCTTATGAAACTATAAATTGGGGTGACACTGAAGTACACGGACGAGATATCAATAAAAAGTGGAGTCAAGATGTTGAAAACGAATTTTCACGTATTAATGGTTTTTCTCATCGATTTGAATTAAGAGCAAAAGAATGTGCCGGTGATGATTGCTCTAGGGGATCATACAAAGGTTCATGGGGAAGAACTGAAGCATATTTGAATAATCCTCTGGATAATCAACATGCTGGTGAGATTGGGGAGAATTGGTATGCTTGGTCATTTTATATCGATGACAGTGATCTATCCTCTTTTACAGATGAGCATTTAATCCAATTTGGTCAATTCAAACAATATTTTACTTATCCAATAATAGAAGAATACTCTCATTGTGAGACTGAAAACGATAGTTATGCAGGTGTTACATTTATGTTTAAACTTAAACCTGATCACAAAGGCTTAGGTGTTAGTCGCGAATATTGTAACGAAAAAGGATTACACAAATTAGTATCAAAATATAATACTGTGATTGATAAGAAAGAATTATTTAACAAGTGGCATGATATAATTTTACACGTCAAGTGGGGTGAAGATGGATTTATGAAACTATTTGTTAATGGTGATTTACAATATTCTGAAATTGGATACATAAGTGAAGTAGTCTATTCATCCAAAGAAAAATTGTATGATAGTCCAGTTTTCAGGTATGGCATTTATTCAGGGAATAGACCTAAAGAATATTCTGGAAAATTAGTAGCGTATTACGATGGTATTTCTAGAGCGCGAAAATGCACTGATAATGAATTTAGCAATCTATTAAATGAGCTTGGTTATAACTGTGATAATCTTGGTGACAAAGATGGTTTTGTAATAAACGGCGAGCCAAGATGCTTAAATTGTAAATTTAACATATCAGACTATACCTCAATGGCAGCAGATAAAAATTTTGAAGATGGTCCATATAGAATTGAATGGTATTGGCTAGAATTAAATGATGAAGGTGATATAACTAAAAATACTAACTTAGGCTTTGATGAAGTAATAGTAAAAAATGGAAATCTATCATTTACAAATTTTTTTTCAGTTCAAGATATAATAAAAAAAAATAGGGAAAAAATAGATTTTAAAGCACAAGATGGATTATTTAGTGTTGTAGGAAACTTAGATTTAGCCTCTGATCATACTGAACAGGTAATTATGGTTGGGCCTTCAGAAAAAGATGAAAATGGAAACTATTATGTTGATGGGTTTTGGAGTGAGAACGAGAAAATTGGAATCCTTTTTAAGCCTTTAAATTAGTAATCTAGAGATTGTTTTTGAAAGACTGTACCAATACCCTCTTCTGTCTCTAACTCATTTATAAGAGCGTTCTTTATCTCACCACTAATAATATGTATTTTTTGAACACCTTGATTAAGCGCCTTTAAGGAGTTTTCAACCTTCACAATCATTCCGTTAGATATAATTTTTTCATCAAAAAGTTTTTTTGCTACGTTTTCATCAACTGCAGAAATTCTTTTTCCATCGGTATCCTTTATAAATGGAACGTCTGATATAAAAATTAATTTACTTGCAGTCAAATTTATTGCTAATTCTGTAGCAATAGTATCAGCGTTAACATTTAATACTTCAGAAGTATTTTTATCTAAAACTAAACTAGGCAAAATAATCATATCATGTTCCTTGAATAAGTTTTTTATTTGTAATGCATCAACAGATACAACATCTCCTACTTGACCATAGTCAACTCCATCAACTAATTCTCTTCTCTTTGCAGAAATAAAGTCCTTTTTAGAAATTGGAATTGGAAAATTTCTAATATTATATCGAGAGCTTAAACTAAAAATATCAATTAGAATTTGACCAGAAATTTTCTTAGCCGCCTCTATATCATGAGAAGAAGTTATTCTTCTTCCATTTAATTTTTTTGGTTCTATACCATGTACGTTAATCATATAATTATCTAGCTGTCTTCCAAATCCAAAGACCAACACTACTTTTAATTTGGTAATAGAATTTAATAGTTCTTTTATGTCACTAATAACATTATCAATGTTTTCTTGATTATCACAAATTTTACCACTTACTTTAATTACAAGAATTGAATTTTGTAATATGGACTGATAAAAACTTTGATTTTTAATCATAGGTACAGAGGTATTATTTGATTTAATCCAAGTGCTTGATCTTGGTCAAAGATAAGGTTCATGCATTCTACAGCGTTACCAGAAGCACCTTTTACTAAATTATCTAAACAGGCTTCAACAACAAAATGATTCTCGTCTTTAAAAGACACTGAAATATCACAAAAGTTTGAACCAACTACATTTGAGAGTTTTGTATTATTTTGAATTCTTATAAAAGGAGCGGATTTAAAACAATCTGCCAAACATGAGTCTAAAAAATCATTATTGATGGTTTCTTTTGTTTCAATATGACTAGTTAAATATATACCTCTTGAAAAAGGCCCTGATAATGGGACAAAAGATAGGTTTTCTCTTAAATTTGGAAAAGATTGATAAATTTCAGCCAGGTGTCGGTGTGAGTTGATATTATAAGAAAATATATCTTTAGATCTTGTCGAATGATGATTTTTATTTGAGGGATTTTTACCACCACCACTTGATCCAGTTATAGCAGTAATAGATACTTTTTTTATTATAGATTGAAATGGTAATAAAGATAGTTGAGCTGTTAGTGCAAAACAACCAGGATTGGATATGTTAGAAGATTTTTTTATGTCATCAATTGAATTTTCAATAAATCCATATTGAAATTTATTTTGAATATCGGCATCAAAATTTGTTTTGTAATATTTGTTATAATCCTCTTGATTAGAAATTCTAAAATCAGAACTCAGATCTATAATTTTAACTTTTGATATTAATTCTTTGACATATTCATGAGCTGATCCGTGAGGTAATGCTAAAAAAACACAATCGAGATTTTTAAAATCATCTAAATTTTCTGTTTGTATGTCTTTTAAATTTAATGACTGTAAATGAGGAAACTCCTCATCAATCGATAATTCTCTTTGAAATATTTTTGAAAGCTTTACATTTGGATGCATAGAGAGAATTCGTATTAATTCAATGCCTAAATATCCATTAGCTCCTATTATGCCTACTTTAATCATTATTAATCCTATTAATTATTTTAGCAAAAACATTGACATGGTTAGTTGAATTATAAATATTTAAAAAGTCTGAATTAGGTATAGAAAATTTATCAATAGATTGTTTGTAGGCAGAGACATTATTTGTTACAGGTCCACTTATAATCAATAATTTATCATCTAGATTATTTGATTTTAGGTTTTCAATTATATTTACTGCTCCTGATACATCATAAGCACAAATAATAATTACTTCGATTGACTCCGTAATTTCAGTATTTTGAATGATTTCCTTGGTTCCATAATCGCCATGATAGCCATCTCCTAATTCCATTAAAATTATTTCTGCATCTTCTGACATATCACTAATAATAGAGGCTGAACAACTTTGTATAGTTTCTTTGTCATTCATACAGGTACTCGGCAGACCATAATCTACAAAATCTGATGTTTTATAAGCTCCATTATCCTCATAAGAATATAAATCTTTTTGTGAGGCGGTACCTGCTAGTTTACATGCATTAATTTTCTTAAAATAATTACTGAGAGTTTTGATAATAAAGGATGTGACGGTAGTTTTACCAGAGTCAATACCCGTTCCTATGACTGCAATAGATGGTACTTTGTTTTTAATTTTCATTTCTTTAATTTTTGAATAATCAACTAGATTCAATTGTTTGTTACTATTATCTACAACCGATCCAAGGACTTCACATTCTGTAGCTGGCCCCAGAAGAATATTAAAATCTTTACAATTACCAATTACTCCACCTAAATTTAAAATGTGAATTTTATCGTGTTTATTTAATTCAGTTGGAACAGAACCCGTCATCCCTGAAGAAGCAATTCTATTACCCAATGCACCAACAATAACATCTCCCTCAGTTAATTCAGTAATTCTTCCAGAGACTAACTCCAATTTATTATAATTAGGATTGACTGAAATTACTTTAACAGCAATTAATTGACCTTGATTACAATCAATTATATCTGAAATACTCAATTCATCAATATTATTGATGTTTTTGAGAACAGAACCTATTTTTTTTGTGTTAATCATCTTAAGGTTGGTTTTATATAATTATCAAGAATATAAGCAATATTTTATTTGATTTGAAATATGAGTAAAAATAATACTAAAGCTTTAGATTACGTACATTTTTAGCTGCCTGACGAATTCTTTGCTCATTTTCAACCAGTCCTATCCGAACAAAACCCTCGCCATATTCGCCAAAAGCAATGCCAGGAGAAACAGCTACATCAGCTTTAATCATTAAATCTTTTGCAAATTTTAGAGATCCTTTATTTTGGTACTTTTTGGGGATTGGCGCCCATGCAAACATACTAGCTGAAGGACTAGGTATATCCCACCCAGACCTTGACATAGACTCAACTAAAACATCTCGCCTGTTTCTATAAGTTGCTCGAATACTTGAGACACACGTTTGAGGACCATTAAGTGCTGTTGCTGCTGCAACTTGTACTGGTGTATAAGCACCATAGTCTAAGTAAGATTTAATTTTTGTTAAGGCTTCAATTAGTTTTTTATTTCCAACGGCAAAACCTATTCTCCAACCAGCCATAGCGTAAGTTTTTGACATAGAAGTAAATTCAACAGCAATTTCTTTAGCTCTATTTACTTGGAGAATTGACGGAGGTGGTTTCTTATCAAAGTATATCTCAGCATAAGCAAGATCTGATAAAACATAAACATTATACTTCAAAGCCATCTTAACTATTTCTTTATAAAAATTTAAGTCAACTACCTGAGCTGTTGGATTAGATGGAAACGATACAATTAGAGCTACTGGAGATGGAGTGCTATTTCTTATAGATCGATCTAATCTTTCAAGATAAGTTTCAGGATCAAAAACTCCGTCTTTCATTGTCTGTAAATGTCTTAATGATGCACCTGCTATAATAAATCCATAAGGATGTATGGGATATGAGGGGTTGGGAGAAATAATAATGTCTCCAGGTGTTGATATTGCTTGAGCTAAGTTAGCTAAGCCCTCTTTTGAGCCCAATGTTACAATAACTTCACTATCAGGATTTAATTTTACACCAAATCTTTTTTGATAATATTTTGCTTGAGCTTTTCTTAGCCCAGGTATTCCTTTACTGACTGAATATCTTCCAGTCCCAGGTTTATCTGTAACTTCTTTTAGTTTGTCTCTAATGTGTTTTGGTGTAGGCATATCAGGATTACCCATGCCAAAATCAATTATATCTTTCCCATTTTTTCTAAGTTTAGCTTTGAGTTTATTTATCTCGCCAAAAATATAAGGAGGCAAACGTTCTATTCTATTAAATTTATCTTTCACAATTATAAAATAGTTTTTTTTATCAATATCTGAAGTATAAAAAAGAAATATATTAGTTGATTATATTAAAACTAAAACAATTTTGCATATTCCATCAACTCTTTATTGCCTATTTTGGTAAATAATCCTTGTCCATTATTTATGTAAACATCGTTATTACCTTTAACAAAATGATGCCCATTTACCATAAAATCAATATGTCCATCAAAATTAACATCTAGTGGATGTATTGAGAGATACCAACCATTTTCATTATGACCAACTTCAGACTTTGGCCAATTTTCTTTGTTAAATTTTGTTACACTATGAATTGAATGTTGCCAATATATAGAAAAATTACCATCACCATCATTTAGATAAGTAATTAAATAACCACCAACATAATTTAGACCAATAGTGGAACCAACAATGTCCATATCTCCATCGTTATCAACATCTGCAATCATAGTTCCGACTGGATTACAAAGTGGAATTTTATCTTTAGTCTTAGTGTGATACCCCACATTCTTTATTTCTTTTGAGTTTTTAGTGTTCCATTTGTTTGAACCATCACCCCATAGAATTCTGATATTATGTCTTTCTTTATTTTTAGTATTATGGCCTGCCCAATTGTTGTGATAATTGAAGCAATCAGAGCTATGTCCCCCAGACAGTATATCTATATGGCCGTCTCCATTGAAGTCTGCATGCCTAGCTAAAAAACCGAACTGATTTGCACAAACGGTACTTTTCATTATGCCTTTACCGTCATTAATTAGACATAGCATTTCACCGTTGTTTTCTTTCCAATCAACACTGGCAAGAATGATATCCATGTCACCGTCTTTATCAAAATCACCCGCATCAGCTCGGTGTGAAAAATTACAAAATCTTTTGAACTTTTTATTATAGTCTGCTCCATTAATATGCGTAGCACTTGACTCTTTTAAAAAACCTTCGGGTTGTGATAAAAAATACGAGTGATAACCCCCACAACCTGTTCCAAAATCATTTACTGCTGCTGCCAAATATATGTCATCCCAGCCATCACCATTAAAGTCCGCGACAAGGGGTTGTGCTGTTCCACTTTGAATAAAGGGTAAATTGTCTTGTATGAAACCTGTACCCCAAAAAGAATCATTACCTTTAGCTCTACCTGTTTTTGATTGACCTAGAATAATTTGATAATTGTGTTGAGTTACTCCGGCTTCTGCTAAACAAGCGCCAGCGTTTTTATCAGCTTTGCAAACATATATCCCAAGATTTGGGTCTAACTTTTGTTTAAAATTCTTATCAAGATTAAGAACTGTTACAACATAATCCTGCACTCCGTCTCTATTAAAATCACCAGTCGCTATAAAATCATGCAGAGTAAACCAAGGTTGTGATTTATCATAAGCTAATAATTTAGCAAGAAATTGATCTTTGAGAATTTTTTTAGGGATTAGCCATTTTTTTTTATCACTATTAGCCTCTCCCCATAAATATTTCTCATCAAATCCCTGACCTGCCTGAAATGGTAAAATCTTGTCAGCTTTAGCAAAACTAAAAATAAACAAAAAAACTACAAGAAAATATTTCATTTCTTTATTCCCATTCAATAGTAGATGCTAAAAATATCATTGTTTATCAACTATTTTAAAGCCATTTTTTAAATTGTGTAAGTTTTGTGTAAGTTTAATGACCATCATATTTCTTAAGTAGATTATCAAAATTTCTTATTTTCTTATAAACATTACTTTTTTTATCGTATTCAACTCTCCAAAAAGGAAAGTTGGGGCATTCAAGTTTTAAATATTTTGTTTCTATAAGTGAATAATCTATTGCCAATCTTAGAAATATACCAAAAGTTACAGGACAAGTATTGTCCGCTTTACTTTTTTTAGCCAACTTTAGTCTAATATCTTTAAAGTTATACTTTTTGGTAGAGGGAGTTTTTTTAATAAATTTTATAATATCTTTTGGGGTTGATATGAGCATTAATTCTCCTTTTTTCATATCAGCAAAATTAAAATCTAATTTTTTAATTTTTGGTAAAAATTCTCTATTAAATTTCTTAAATGTTTTTAATTCATCAATTGATAATTTTGTAATATCTAAATTCATTCCCACTCAATAGTAGATGGAGGCTTACTAGTTATATCGTAGAGGACTTTGTTTACTCTAGGTACTTTATTAATTATGTGAGTTGCTACTTCAGATAAAGTTTCTATATCAATCTGTGAAACATCTGCTGTCATTCCATCGACTGAATTAATACATCTTAAAACACAAGTCTCCTCATAAGTTCTCTCATCACCCATCACACCTACAGATTTAACAGGAAGTAAAACTGCAAAAGCTTGCCATGATTTGTTGTACAAATCCTTTTCAATGAGAAAATTAATAAAAATTTCATCTATTTCTCTTAAAGTGTCTAATCTTTGTCTATTAACCTTTCCAATACAACGGATACCAAGTCCTGGCCCAGGAAAAGGATGTCGATTAACAAATCTCTGATCTAATTTGTAAAATAGACCTAATCTTCTAACTTCGTCCTTAAAAAGCTCTTTAAAAGGCTCTATAACGTCAAATTTAAGGTCTTTTGGTAAACCACCAACATTATGATGTGATTTTATAGTTACACTCTTTCCACCATGGTAAGAGCGACTTTCTATAATATCTGTATATAGAGTTCCTTGTGCTAAATAGAAATCTTTTTGTGATAATTTTCTGATATATTTTGAGAATACCTCTATAAATAAACCCCCAATTATCTTTCTTTTTAGTTCTGGATCAGTAACATTTTTTAGTTTTTTTAAGAAGATATGTTCTGCATTGATTATATTTAATTTTAAATTGAAGGACTTAAATACAGATTTTATATTTTTAATATCATACTTTCTAAGCAATCCATTATTTACAAATATAAAGTGAACGTTATCTAATTTAAGATATTTTGATATAGCAAATGCCAAAACTGTTGAGTCAACCCCACCTGATACTGCACACACTATATTTGGTTTTTTTTCTTTTACATTAATTCTTAGATATCTACCAATAGTTTGGTGTAAATCATTATTTTTCCAATTTTCTTTTAAGTTACAAATATTAAATAAAAAATTTTTTAAAATTTGATTGCCAAATTCAGAGTGCGTAACCTCACAGTGAAATTGTATTGCATAAATATTTTTTTTATAAATAGCTGCTGGTATTTTATTTTTAGTTTTAGCAAGAATTTTAAAACCTTTTGGAATTTTTGTTAAACTATCTCCATGAGACATCCATACTTGTTGCTCGGGTTTAGTGTTATTAAATAAATCACACTTTGATATATTTATAATTGTTTTTCCATATTCTCTTTGGTTACTTTTTTCTATAACACCATCAAATTCTTTTGAGATATATTGAAAGCCATAACAAATACCTAAAATTGGAATAGGTATTTGAACTAAAGGTATGTCAATTTTAGGTGCATTTTTATTTAAAACAGAGTCTGGTCCCCCTGATAATATTAAAACTGAATGGTTTAAAATATTAGTTACATTGTTGAGATACTTTGGAGGATAAATCTCTGCATAAACTCCAAGCTCACGAATTTTCCTTCCAATTAAGTGTGTATATTGAGATCCAAAATCTATAATTAGTACTGATTTACTCAATTTGAGCGATAATTTGGAGCTTCTTTTGTTACTTGGACACCATGAACATGACTTTCGTTAATGCCAGAATTGGTCAAACGGACAAATTTTGCATTTTTTTTGAGTATTGTAAGGTTCTTAGAACCTGTATATCCCATTCCAGACCTCAAACCTCCTGTCAATTGAAATAAAACGTTAGATACTTGACCTTTATACGGAATTCTTCCCTCAATACCCTCAGGAACTAATTTGATAGCCTCATTAATTTCGTCTTGAAAATATCGATCTGCTGAACCTCTCGCCATAGCTCCTAAAGAGCCCATTCCACGATAGGACTTATAGGATCTTCCTTGAAATAGAAAAACTTCTCCAGGTGACTCATCTGTTCCAGCAAATAAAGAACCTGCCATGATACAGTTGGCTCCAGCTGCAAGAGCTTTTACAATGTCACCAGAATAACGTATCCCTCCATCAGAGATCATTGGAATTTTATTTTTATTGGTTATTGAGGCAATATCTTGAATAGCAGTAAATTGAGGTACTCCAACACCTGCAACAATTCTAGTAGTACAGATAGAACCTGGACCAATACCTACCTTGATTGCATCTGCACCTAATTTAATTAGGTCTTTAGCAGCTTCAGGTGTAGCAATATTACCTACAACAATAGGTAAATTTATTTTTTTTCTTATTTTTTTAAAAGAATCTAATACTGCTGATGAATGACCATGAGCTGTGTCTATGAATAAAATATCGACACCAGCTTTATCTAATTCTATAGCTCTTTGTAAGTCATTAGTCTTACTTCCTATTGCAGCACCAACTAATAATTGTCCATTTTTATCTTTAACAGAATAGGGAAACTTCTCTCCTCTTTGAATATCTTTAACAGTAATTAAACCAATACATTTATTGTTATTATCAGTTACAACTAGTTTCTCTATTCTATTTTCTTGTAATAATTTTTTTGCCAGTCCAAAAGAGGACATTCCTTTTGATTGAGTTTGAGTAATAGAGATTACTTTTTTAGTCATTAAATCTTTAACTTTTGTTTTTTTATTAATTACAAATCGAACATCTCTATTAGTAA
Organism: uncultured Alphaproteobacteria bacterium; assembly: GCA_902617465.1. Taxonomy (GTDB): domain Bacteria; phylum Pseudomonadota; class Alphaproteobacteria; order HIMB59; family HIMB59; genus HIMB59. The sequence continues at coordinate 12,260 of CACMWO010000006.1, forward strand.
TAATTCCCTGAAGTTTATTAGCTTTATCGACCACTGGAAAACCAGATATATTTTGTTTTTCCATTACATTTAAAACATCTTCAATTGTATTATTAGGACTCATTGTTATTGGATTATAGACAATCCCTGCTTCGTATCTTTTTACTTTTTTAACTTCATAACTTTGCGTCTCAATATCATAATTTTTGTGAATTACTCCTAAACCACCATTTTGAGACATTGATATTGCCATTTTGGACTCTGTTACAGTGTCCATTGCTGCTGATATGATAGGAATATTTAGTTTTATATCTTTTGTTAGATTTGTTGAAATATCGACGTTATTCGGGAGGATAGTTGATGCTTGGGGTTTCAATAAAACGTCATCAAACGTTAAATATTCTTTAACTTGGGCCATGGCCAATATTAGTTTTTTTTATATTAAAATCAAGATCTGACTAGGATAGTTTTCTTCCGTCATTGAGACCAGCTTCATAGTCTAATGGATCTACATCATCTAAGCACCCTAGATTAATGCCCATACCATTTGGGTCAGTTCTTCTATTGTGGTGAGTGTATATCCCACAATGCTTGCAAAAAAAATGTTCAGCTAAGTTTAGATTAAATTGATAAAGAGATAGATCTTCTTTACCCTTTAAAAGTTTAAAATTAGATTTAGGAACCATTATCATTTTTGCATTTTTTCTAATACAAATGGAGCAATTGCATTGCATTATTTTTTCAAGATCAGAATCAATCTCAAACTCAATAGCTTTACAGTGACATGATCCTTTATGAAGCACGGCTATTTTCTTTAAAGAAATTTTTTAGAATATTTTTAGTCTCACTCGCTGTTTCTAAAATTGACATATGTCCAGACTCTTCTAAAACGACTGTTTTTGATCCCTCTATATTTGAAGCTAACTCTAGACCAACTTTTTTTGGAGTCATTTTATCATGTTTGCCTACGATACATAAAGTTGGGTGTTTAATACTTTTAGCAGCAGCTTCACCATTAGTGTATTTATCGCAAGCATTGAAGTCTGTACCAAGCGTGCCGTCATTATTTGAAGATACTAGCTGACCACCCATACCTAAATGGCTTAATCCTGGAACAGGATGGCCACCTTTATGGCCCAAAGGTCCATGCACCCAATCCATCATAAGATCAACTGCTTTTTGATCTTTATTTAATGCTAAGTCTAAAAGTTCAGTGTTCATCTTCATTGACATAGATCCATTGATTAGTGCAAGTAAATCTAATTTCTCAGGATGTCTTTGTGCAAATTCTAATCCCACCAAACATCCCTGTGAATGACCGACGTACGATGCTTTATCAATTCCCAAAGATGTTAATAGGTCTGCAACCCAATCAGCCATCTCTTCAATAGTTTTTAATGGTGGTCCCTCGGAGTCACCATGGCCAGGTAAATCTACTGCAATTGTATTGTAACCATGAAATGCAAAGTATCTTGTTTGAAGCACCCATGTGACATGGCTCAGACCACTACCATGAACAAATACAATCGAAGGTTGATTTTTATCTATTTCTCTTCCACTAGATGTGTAATATGCCTCTTTTCCATTAACTTTAAGCTTCATTTAGAAGCTACAAGTCTTGGCTTTTGAGATGCTCTGAAACCATTTTCAAAGTCATTAATAATGTCATCCATGTCTTCCAAGCCAACAGAAAAACGTATCATATCTTCAGTTAAACCTGCCAACTCTAATGATTTTTTATCCATTTGAGAGTGAGTTGCAGATGCTGGATGAATAACTAGTGATTTTGCGTCGCCAACATTAGCTAAATGTGAAGTTAGTTTTAAAGAGTTTATAAATGCGTGACCAGCTTCTTTGCCTCCCTTAATTCCAAAAGCTATCATTGAGCCAGCGCCCTTAGGCATTAATTTTGCTGCAACTTTATGATCAGGGTGATCCGGTAAGCTTGGATGATTTACCCAAGAAACACTTGGGTTGTTACTTAAGTAATCAACCATTATTTTAGTATTGGATAAATGCTTTTCCATTCTCACTGAAAGAGTTTCTATTCCTATTAAAATATTAAATGCATTTGTTGGACTCATACATGGACCAAAGTCTCTCATGCCCTCTGCCCTTGCTCTCATAGTAAATGCTGCTGGACCAAATTCTTCTGCAAAAGAAAGACCGTGATAACCATCATATGGTTCAGTCATTGTTGGAAACTTATCTCCCTTAGTCCAATCAAAGTCACCCTTTTCAACGATAATACCACCCATAGAAGTGCCATGACCTGCCATCCATTTTGTTAGAGAGTGTGTGATTATATCTGCACCTAATTCAAAGAGATTACACAAATATGGTGTGTTGAATGTTCCATCAACCATTAAAGGAATACCTGCGTCTTTTGCTATTTTTGAAATTTCAGGTAAATCCATAATTTCAATTCCAGGATTACCAATCAACTCACCCCATATACATTTTGTATTTGGTTGAATAGCTTTTTTAAAACCCTCTGTGTCTCTTGGCTTAACAAAAGTTGTTTCAATACCAAATCTTTTTAAAGTTAGTCTCAGTAAGTTAAAAGAACCTCCGTACAATTGTGATGAGGAAACAATATGATCTCCTGCACTACAAATATTTAAAAGAGCTAGCATCATTGCGCTCATACCAGAGGCAGTCGCTAAAGCAGCAGAGCCGCCTTCTAAAGCTGCAACTCTTTCTTCAAGAACAGATATAGTTGGGTTGGATATTCTGCTATAGATATGTCCACCCTCCTCTAGATTAAATAAAGCAGCTGCGTGATCTGCATCTTGGAACAAGTATGATGTTGTTTGATAAATTGGAACGGCACGAGAGCCAAAATTTTTATCTGGCTGATGCCCACTATGTAAAGTTTTAGTGTTAAACTTATAAGTTTTTGGATCGGTCATAATTTAAATATATCATAATTTTTATATTGAAAGTATTACAAAAAGTCTCAATTCATACACTTTGGCTCAAAACCAAAATTTCTATCAACAAAATACTGAGATTTTTTTGCTTTCCACATATAATTATTTCTGACATGTGTTGGGTCTCTGTCTGAAAAATTTTCAATTAACCAATCTAAAGAAATAGCCATTTGATGAACATGATAAGCGGCATCTTTTTGATCAGTTGAAAAATTCTTTAGACCACTTGGATCTTTTCGTTCTCTGTACTTTTCAACATCTGTAAGACCTAAATTAAGAACATCTATAGTTTTAAAAATTCTTTGTTTTAACTCTGCAGGAAACTTATTGTAATTCCATACTTCTGTTATAGCCAATAAACCTAAAAGATTATTTACACCTTGTGAGTGATACCAGACATCGCGAACACCTCTGAAACTATTATTATGAATGTAGCCATCTTCATAAATTACCTTACTAGCTTTTTTAATACCTCTATCAAACCAAAAATCTACTTCTTCTAATTTATTTTTCCATGCTAAATAAGCTATAACAGAAATTGTACCATCTGCCATTTGGATAAAACCACGATCATCGTTTAAATGTTTATCAGCCCAAGGAAAAATATATTTTTCGTATAATTTTTGAATGTATTTATCAATTAAGATAAATTGTTCTTTTGAGAACTGGTCTTTAACCAGATATGCGTTAATTATAAAACTAGCACCATATATTTGAGCTTCGTGAACTTTATGTGGTAAGCATTTAGCTTTTGTATCTCCTTTTGAGCCGCCATAACAACTTTTAGCTGTTTTACCCTCTTCTTTGAGTTTATTAATATCTTCTAAAGTCATAGTGTTTAAAAAAACACCAGACTCTGCCCAAGCTGTCATAATTTGAGTAATTGAATCTGATTGTAGCTCCATATTATTAGAAATAATTGCATTAATAATAGATCCGTGTAACAAGGCTAATCTTGATGTATGTTTTTCATGATTAACGGAAAGGCTGTTTGATCTATCTTCATGCTCTTTTTGCCAATCGTATTCAGTTAACTTCATCAAATAGTTAAAATTTTTCTCGTTTGTAAGGTCAAGATCTAATTCACTATATTTTTCACCATAGCTTCCATCACCATGAACTCCTTTTATGGTGCATGTATTTGAATTCAATACATGTGCAAAAAAATACTTTGGAATAACGGTGGTAGAATTTTTATCAAATTCAAATTTATTCTCCTCAACTATTTTTCCATCTTTAAAAGTTAAAGAAAATGAAAGACTTGGTACTAAAAATAATAAGATAAAAATATTTTTCATTAGTATAAGAATATCTTAAATATAAATTAGTTTATCAATAGTTAGTAATCCATAGAGTTTGGTAAGCCTTTAGAGTAATTGTTGATTTAATATCAATAATTATCTCATTAGAAATTAAATCCCACCATTCATTTGATGCTATTAGATTTAATTCTGACAAATCTAAATATTGGAACACATTAGTTACATTGCTTACACAAAAAATTGATTGCCTTTTGTCATGACTTTGTCTCCAAAAACCAAAAAAGTTCTTACCTAAATTAAATGTAAATTGTGTAGCATTTGGATGAAATGCAGATTGGTTTTTTCTAATTTCAATTAATTTTGATAATTGATTATATATTTTTGAATTAAAAGTATCAGTATTTGCAAGTAACCCATCAATTTCATCATACTTCCAAGATCTTCTATTTATAGATCTATGATTTTTTGTTTGCTCTAGCTTTTCATAGTCATTTGTAGATCCCAAAATACTATGTATGTAAAATGCTGGTATGCCCTCAAGTCCTAGCATTATTGCATGGCAACAAATAAATCTTTCAATTTGCAAATGATCACTTCCTTGAAATGTTCCTTTCATAGCATCGATGAGTGAGATATTAATTTCATAAACAGTCTCGGTGTTATCTGTTTTTTTTCTTTTGGTAGTTTTTGCTCCAAAATCGGTCATGATATCGACTAAGTTATTTCTCTCTTTTTCTGTTAAAATTCCTTCTGTCGGTCTCAGACCAATACCATCATGAGAGGCTATGAAATTGAAATAAGATGTATGATCTTTTGCAGGAGGCATGCCCATAGACCATTTACGAAGAGCTGTGCTATCTCCCATCACAAGAGTCCACAGTAGCAAGGGTGGTAGGGCAAAGTTGTATACAGCATTTGCTTCATCGTTTTCACCGAAATAACTAAGATTTTCTAAATTGGGTAAGTTTGTTTCAGTTATAAGTAAAGTATTTTTACTAAAGGCATTGAGAAGTGTTCTCATTAATTTCACAACTTCATGAGTCTGTGGTAAATTTAGACAGTTAGTGTCATGTTCTTTCCAAAGGAAAGCAATAGCATCTAACCTAAATACTCTAACACCATTTTTAAGGTATAAATGAATTAACTTAATGAAGAAAAATAAAACCTCAGGATTTTTAAAATTAAAGTCAACTTGATCGTGGCTGAAAGTACACCATAAATAATAAATTTCTTTATTAATTTCAAATTCTCTAAAAAGATCTGAGCTTCTAGGGCGTACAACTTGATCATAACCTTGTTTATTTTTAAGTTTTATAAAAAAATTTTGTGTTTCAGTTTTATTCTCAATAAAAGATTTAAAATATTTACTTTCAATAGATGCATGATTAATAACAATATCACTCATTATCCTAAAATTTTTTGATAATAATTTAATATCTTTCCAATCACCTAAATCAGACCTTACTTCTTCATAATCAGTTATAGAAAAACCATCATCTGAACTGTAAGGAAAAAAAGGTAGAATGTGCAAATTATTGAATTGTTTTTTACAATACTTGTCTAAGAACTTGCTTAGAGTTTTTAATTTTTTATTTTTTTCTTCATATATTGAGTCACCATAAGTAATTAAGAAAACATCTTTTTGAGACCAATTAGGTTCAGAAATACCTAGATCTTTATTATGGAATAAATCAAGAACTCTATTAATTAGTTTCAAAATTTCGTTTTGATCTAATATATCCTTGTAAATTATTTGAAAATGTATGTTTAGATTATTTTTTAATTCTTCTTGCACTTTAGGAGTTATCTTCCATGACGGCATCATTAAAAGAATTTAAAATAGTTGGGTCAGCACTATCAACTCTTCTCCAAGTTGGTATATTTGGATTTTCACTTGGTGAGTCTAGAAATATTTTTCCTGCTTCGATAATATTTTGTGCAAAAAGTTCAACCATTTCCTCTTCTTTGTGGACATCAAAGTTTAATCCATTCATCTCTGCATCTGTTTTATAAATCTGAATCATATCAAGGGCTAATCTATAATATGTTGCTTTAAGTGTTCTAAACTTCTCATTAGAAAATACATGACCTTGTGTAGCTAATTTTCTAAATAAAGCTTTAGAAATATCTATTGTCATTTTAGATAAACCCTTTTGCCGATTATTTTTAGAGACCTCTTGGTGTTTATGTTCATAGGTATCTGCTATATCAACTTGGCAAATTTTATTATTTGCAAAGTTCCTGTACATTTCAGAGAGTATTCCTATTTCAAGGCCCCAATCATGCGGAATTCTTATGTCATTCAATAAACTATATTTAAATGAAAATTCACCAGCCAGAGGATATTTAAATATATCTAAGAAATTTAAATATTCATTAAATCCAACCATTTTCTGTAAGGATTTAACTAAAGGCGTAACTAATAACCTTGTCACTCTTCCATTCATAGATTTTTGAGCAACCCTAGGATAAAAGCCCTTACAAAAATCAAATGAAAATTTTGGATTAGCAACGGGGTAAAATAGTTTTGCTACTAAATTTTTATCATAGGTGACTATATCACAATCGTGCATTGCAACAGATCCCGACTCTTTCAGAGAAATTACAAATCCCATACAGTACCAAATATTTCTTCCTTTCCCCTTTTCAGCAGGAGCAAGATCCATTTTAGATAAATGTTGATCTATTTTTTTTAATTTAGGTCCATCGTTCCAAAGAATATATTTTTTTTGAGGCAGCACTGAAAAAAATTTTTTAGCTTTTAAAAATTCTTGTTTGTTGGCTTGATCTAAACCAATAACAATATTTTTAATGTATTTAACTTTTTTTAAAGTATTCACAATATATGTTAATGCTGGCTTTTCTAATTCTGAATACAAAGAAGGAAGAATTAAAGTCATGGGTGAGACTTTTGAAAAATCTAGAAGTTCTTTTTCTATCTCCTCTATGGGTTTCGAATTAAAATTATGAAGAGTAGCTATTACGCCATTTTGATGAAAGTCAGGCATGGTTAAAAAATCTTATTATCTAATGTTTTATTTAACTTATACAGGACTTGACTCCAACCGTCAGGTGCTAACTTTGATGATTTAAAAATATTTTTTTTATTAGAGCGCAATTTTGGATATACACCGGAAGAATTTTTAATTAGGCAGGAGTATTTACAAGAATTTAACATGTCAATATCATTTTTACTATCACCCAAAGCAATAGTATTCCTCGAGTATTTATCATGAAATTGAACATAATAAACATGAGATATTAGCTTTTTAGCTATTCTTTTGTTGCATATAGAAGAAATTTGCATGAACCTACTACCTTTTATAAAAATTCCATCTTTTTCAAATTTAAGCTCTTTTTTAAATGATTTTAAGTTTGTTAGATTATCATCCCAAAGAATAATTTGACTTGCCTCACGATCCAACATCATATTTGTATTATTCAAATTTGTGTATCTTTTTAAAATAATTGGTGAGAGATCTTGGGCAATTAAAAAATTATATTTTTTTTGTTTCTGTTTTAAAAATTGATGCCAAACCTTTGAAGATAATTTGGCAATTCTTACTTTCCAATATTTTTCAAAAGAAGATGAGTTTTTAATTTTATTAAATCTTATTTTAGGAAAATATAAAACTGCCCCATTTTCAGTACTAAAGGGCATATTTGATAACTTCAATTCTTTTAGTAATTTTTTACATTCACTGAATGTTTTACTAGTGTTAAAAATAATTTCATTTTTGTTATTGATAATTGTAGAGATCATTTTCTTATTATTTCCAAATGAATAATTATTATGATCCAGAAGAGTTCCATCAAGATCAGTAAAAATAAGATATCTTTTCATTTATATGTAATATTCTTAATAGATTGATTTTTATCTAAAGATATTAAAACATTACAATAACTAGGAGTGGTCATAGACATCCATTTAGATAATTTCTCATAATATTGAATAAATTTATAAAGTCTCTTTTTAAGCTTATTATCGTTACTTAAAGAGCGAAGCGCCAACTCTTGTTTATATTTCCAATTAATAACATTTTCCCAATTTGGTAACTTAATAAAAATATAATAATTAAACTTATTGAAAATTTTTTGATAATCATCTAAGAAATTATTATAAGCTGTTCTCCAAATTAAGTTTTGGTCTTTATTTTTTTCTAACTCATTAATATTTTTATTTAAATATTTAGTATCAATTGTTTTTGAGCCAACACACCATCCTTCTAAAATGATTAAATCAGCTCTACTAATTTTTCTTTTATATTTTTTTGTATTATCAGTTACCTTGTCAAATGTGGGTGAATATACAGGGAATTTATTACTCCTCAATTGATCAATAGTTTCATATAACAATTTAAAATTATGAGTACCAGGCACACCTCTGGTTTCGAATAAATTTGTCTTAAATTTTTTAGCTAATTTTTTTCTTTGATAAGAAGATAAATAGAAATCATCAATACTCAATATAACAACATTCTTTGAATAAAATTTTTGAAAATATTTTTTAATTATTAAAGATAATGTCGATTTACCTGACCCTTGGGATCCTGCAATCATAATTGTTTTTTTATATTGTAACTTCGTAAACAACCTCAAGTAGGTATCATTAATCTCATCAAAACTTAGCATTTTTCCAGTTAACTTTTTAAGAGTATATTGGATAAAGTATAATTTAGAGTTAATTTCAGACATATTTAAATAATATCATTTAAAAAGATTTTATTAAAATTTCATTCAACAGATAAAATAAAGTAAATTTGGTTTATAATTTAGATTTAGATATTTTTATTAAATATTTATCAGCCTTTTACAGCTCCAGCAGTAAGACCACTTATAAGTTGACGCTGAAAAAACCATATAATCATAAATAAAGGGGCGGTAGCAGAAACAACACTAGATACTGCCCACATGTAGTTTCCACCATGCTCAATAGTTCCTAAAAATGCATTTATTTTTGGAACCATTGTATAGTTCTGTTGATTAAGCAATAATGCAGTAACAGTAAAATCATTATATGCTAACATCATACTGAACAAGCCTGCTGTCACAACTCCGGGCCACATGACTGGCATAATAATATAACGAAAGGCTTGAAAATAAGAGCATCCATCAATTAATGCGCTTTCATCTAATTCTTTTGGAACTGTCTTAAAAAAAGAATAAAGAAGCCACAAGGTAAAAGGTTGATTAATGGCAACTAACACAATAATGGTGGTAGGTAAAATTCCCCATATATTTAATTGAAAAAAAGGAAATAAATATCCTGAGACTAAAGTAATGTGAGGCATAGCTCTAAATATCAAAGCAGCTATTAAAATATAAAAGGTATATTTATATGTTGATCTTGACAAAGCATAAGCACCTAATGTTCCAAGAAATAATGAGATTGATACTACTGATACAGTGACAATCATTGTATTCAATGAAGCTCTCCAAAACTCACCCTCAAACCATGACTCAACATAAGCTTTTACAGTTGTAGTTGCACCTGTTTCAATCAATGTATTGAAACCCGTTAAAGCATATGTCCACTCAGCTCTTGAAAAAAAATCTGCTTTTACTTTAAAAGAGCCCCATAAAGTCCAAAGAAAGGGGAAAATTGAGATAGTGAGCCAAAATAAAATAAAAATGCCATTGAAAATAATAAGCTGCTTCGAGTACTTATTTAATTTTGTATCCATTTATCTTTCAGTCCTAAATTCTTTCCATGTTCTTATTAAAACTGGTGTAAGTAAAAAGGCTATTCCAATTATGGTAAGCATAGATGTTGCACCTGCAGATCCAAAGAGCATTTTATTTTCATTTCTTAAATCTTGATAAATCATCCATGATAAAGATTGAGCAACACCCTCTGCAGAAAACCCAATTATGGGTTCAAAAACCCTAAAATTATCCATTAGGCATATTAACATTATAAATGTCGCTACAGGATAAAGGTGAGGAATAACTATATAACGCACCCTTTGATATCTAGATGCTCCATCTATGTAAGCAGCCTCTATTGGGTCTTGAGGAACTGTTTGTAGCGCTGCATAAAAAACAACAAAAGCAAATGGAGTGTTATGCCATATCCCATAAATTATTAGAGTAATCCATGTTAAATTACTCGATGCTTTCAAAGATAGATTGGGGTCATCAAATAAAATTTGAATAGAAGCACCAATTATACCTTGCGAGTCAATCATCCAAAACAAAACCAGAGATCCAATTAAGGGAGTTACAATCATAGGTAGAATTGTTCCAAAAACTATGAAGCCTTTTATGATTTTAGATAAAGTGTTCACACTCAAAGCCACGATAAAACCTAATATTATTACTGGAGGTGTAACAGCGAAACAAAAAGTTAGAGTAAATAAAAGAGCTTTATAAAAAGGAAGATTTAAAACAATATCTTTAAATTCACTCATTGATGATGATGTATTCCAAGCTTCCCCTATTTCATCAAATGCTAGATGATTTCTGTCAGTATAGGTACCAAACCCATTAAACCTCCCTAAAGGATTTTCCTGTCTTAATTTTTCAGTTGCCTCAACATCAACGCGTACATTTGTTTTACATCCAAAAGGATCACAATTTTCAACTTCCATTAAGATCTGCTCAGTTTCAATATGTAATGATTGAAAAAAACTAGATACAATAGGTAGGCCAATAAATAAAATCATAGCTAGGCCTGTGGGTAGAATAAACCAAAAGAAAGTTTTATGAGGCATTTAATTACTTAAAAAAAAGAGTGGACCATATCTATGGACCACTCTATCAAATTTAATATAGCTAAGTTTTATAAAAAACCCTGCTCAGTAGCCTTGGCTATGTAAGCAGCTTCAACATCAGCTAATGCTTTTTCGGCTGACTCATTACCTTGAAGAAATTCCACAAGTTCTGTACTCAAAGCACCGTGCATCAAGCTCATATGTGGAAAGCTAGGGTAAGGTGTTGTACCTCTGCTAGCAGCATCAACAACTGGCCCTGCAGTATCACCAGGTGTGTAACCTTTAATCAACCAAACAGTTGCATTTGGGTTGTTATTGGCTAAATCAGTTGATGAAGCAGCTCCAACCAAAGCTCTAAATGAGGCCTCTGCGTTTTCATCAGATGTATTTGTTGCAATTGCAATTCCATCCCACCACAGAGTAGTTGCTGGCTTGTTTCCACCACCCACAGTTGGTGAAGGTGCTAATCGTGTATCAGCTTTGATATCTTGATCACCTTCGTCATCAAGTAAAGAAGCTGCACCTGAGTTCCAAACATGCATTAATGCAACATTACCAGACTCCCATTCTTCTTTAACAGCATTAGTATCTTGTGTTAAAAAGTCAGGATTACTTAGCTCAGTTAGTTTTTTAATAACATTAAGTGCTGCAACACCTTTTTCATTATTCACGTTAGGTTGAGCAGAACCTGATTTAAAAAACTCACCACCATGACCAAGATACATATTTACAAACTCTTGACCAAGATTCCATCCCGATTTGAAAGCTCCTGCATATGGATTTTCCATTACACCAGCTGCTTTAATTTTTTCAGCAGCAGCAATTACTTCTTCATAAGTAGAAGGAACAGCTATACCTAAATCGTTAAGAATACTCTCTCTGTACCAAAGATGTTGTGCGTTAGCCATAAAAGCTACAGCATAAATCTTACCATCAATTGTAATCTTTTGATTATCATTTAAGTTTGACCCATATTTTGCAACTAAATCATCTAGTGGACGAATTAAACCGTCATTCATTAAAGGTGTAATTGAACCATTAGTAACTAATTTTGCTGAAAATTCAGCAGGGTTTGCTGATAAAGCAGCTACTTGTAATTTATTATGGTCAACAGAGTGCGTGACATTAAAATCCGCCTCTGGTCCAGCACAACTTTTTACTTCATCCATAAAAATTCTGTATGTAGTAAATTCGTTAGCTAAAATATTTATTGAACCGCTTGTTACACCACAAGGTGAATGGCTACCTGCAAAAACACTAGTAGATGCAAAAGAGATCAATAGAGCTATTATTAGTTTTTTCATTTATTTCCTCTTCTTTATGTTAATAAATTGTTAATTTTAATATACTAAATAAAATAAAATTTAAATGTAAGAGAAATGGTCGCGGAAATTATTATGATATTCTCTTTTATCTAAAACTAAGGCCCATTTGTTCGAAAACACCATGGTTATCGACCATCACATAATTATCCATAAATTTACCATTTTCTATTGTCCAAAAATCAGAAAACTGCATTTTAATTGCCTTACCAGTTGGTTTTACACCTAAATAAGTTCCGCTATGAGTGCCAGTTAAATAACCTGTCGCACTTATCCAATTACCTTCTGCGACAACAATATCATTTTTTACATGATAGTCTGGAAACGCTTCATAAAAAGGTTTAAGAACCTTATATTTAAAATTTTCAATACCGTGTATATCACCAAAACCTGGAGGTCCATGCCAAATCATATCATCATTCCAATATTTATGCTGTGCCTCTAAATCTTGTGCATTCAAGGCATCGTACATATTTTGCAATAGTATTTTACTTTCATTTAAATTCATTTTTTTTCTCCTAAAATTTGTATTAAGATTGCCAATTCATTGAAACCAGTCCATTCTTTTGTGATTTTATTATTTTTAATTTCCCATTGTGTAATGCCCCAAAGATAACACTCTTTATTAGATGGTTTTCCATAAATTCCATTTCCTTTGTGAGTTCCAATAGCACCCCAACGAATTGATACTAAATAACCGTCTTTACTATTTCCCATCCAATATAGATCTTCAATACTTAATGCAAGATCAGGAAATGATGCAATTAATGAAATTATAAAATGTTTCAGCTTAGGTATTCCAACAAATTTTCGACTAGTTGATCCTTCAAATTTTATATTTTTTGTATAAACACTATCAATAGCAGAAAAATTTCTTCTATTCCAAATAGTATCAAAAACCGCATGAACAAATTCTCTAATGTTTTTAATTTTATCAGGTATCGCGAAGCTTATAGGCTTTAACTTTTTAATATTTCTTTTGGGTTTTGAATTTCTAAAATCAGGAGCAAATGGACCAATATTTCCTTTATTAGCAATTTGTTTTGCTACTTCATGTAAGTCTAAGCCTAATTGTTTTATTAAACCTGCAGTATCATAAACAACATTTTCGTAATATATTTCATTATTTTTTGCTACACAGTTTGCAATACAGAATAACCTAACTGATTTACCTGTTGGTTTGCCAAAATTGCTATAACCAGTGTTCGTGCCAGTAATTATAGTTCTATGTGAAGTATGAAAACTTGTTTTGTCGTTTCCTGCCCATATAACCTCATCAGCATATAATCGAATATTCGGGAAGGCGTTATTAGTATGAACTGTATCAGAGACAATTTTTTCAGATCCGAATTGTAATCCAAGTTCATCCCAAACACGACATTTTGGGTTATAAGTATCGTATATATAGCCTATATTTTTTTCTTCCCATATGCTGTATGTAATTCTGACAATATAATCAATAATATTTTTATATTGTTTTTCAAATCCCTGCATTGACTGAAATGGTAAATTTTTAGGATTTGGATTTAAAGATTTAGCATTACCACCTCCACCATAAGATTTAAGAGAAATATCAAAATTTTTTGGCATTTGATCATCTTTTAAAGGGATTGGTTTTAAATCTTTAATTAAAGTTTTTTTCATAAATAAATTTACTAATACTATTAAATAAAATTCAAAGCAATAATTTATTATAAATGAATACTATTATTTTTTCTTTTATATTATAAATAAACTAATGTCTGATTTTCAGAAAGAAAAATTATTAGTATTAAACTTTATAAATGAAGTTGATAATGCTAGTGAAGATAACTTAATTGAGATTATTTCTAAGTACACATCTAAAAATTTTAATATGAAATGTACACATCCTTTTAACGAGATTATAGGTATTGAAGAATTTGCAACAAAATTTTGGTTTCCTATAAAAAAATCATTTAAGCCTATCCAAAGAAGAATGGATATCTTTTATGCTGGTACAAATTTAGTTGACAATCATTCTTCAAAATGGGTTGTGAATATGGGGCATTTGCTTGGAAGTTTTAATTTTCCTTTTTTTGACATTAAACCAAATTTTAAGACTGTAATGTTATGGTATTGTGAGTTTTATAAAGTAGAGGATAACAAAATACAAGAAGGTGCTTTTTTTTTAGACATTTTAAAATTTATGCAACATTTAAATTTATCAGTTGTCCCAGAGTCAACGGGGATGATTGGCTTTAATCCAGGACCTAAAACACATCAGGGTTTATGCTTTGAAAAACAAAGTGAAAAAGAAGGAAAGAAAACTCTTAACCTTATAATGAGAATGGCAAATCGATTAATTGGTGAAGGGATGAGGACAACAATTTCTGATTTACAACAAGATTGGCATGAGGACATGATATGGTGGGGACCTGGAGGTATTGGTGCATCATATACCTATGATGGTTATTTAAAAGGCCACACGGGTCCTTTTGAGGATAATTTAGATTTTATAGATTTCTCTGGGCATATACTTGAAAACTCTGAGGGTAATTATGGTGGATGGTTTGGTTGGCCAAATTTAAAAATGAAACCAAAAGGTAGTTACATGGGATTTAAACAAGACACAGATCTTGTTGGGGAGATGAGAGTTGTTGACCTTTATAGAAGAGATGGAGATAAAATAGCAGAAAATTGGATATTAATTGATCATCTTCATTTTTTAAAATGTGTGGGTATTGATTTACTTGAGAGAAATAAAAATGAAAATACTAAATAACTTTTGAAGCGAGTTTAGTACCCTCCACTAATGCAATAAGTTTTTCATAACAAATATTTTCATCAATTTTTCCAAAGCCTGCAAAAGTACTAAAGCCACAATCAGTTCCAGCCATTAATTGATCTTTAGGTACTACTGTTGAATACTTTATTAATCTTTCAGCTACTACTTCTGGGTGTTCTACAAAATTAGATGTAGAGTCAATTACGCCAGGTACTAACACTTTATCTTTTGGTAATTTTATTTCTTCAAAAACTTTCCACTCATGTGCGTGACGAGGATTGGATGACTCAATTAGAAAATATTTAATTTTTGATTTTAAAATTATAGGTAATATTTTTTTTAGGGCTATATCATGAGTATGTGGCCCCTCATAATTACCCCAACAAATATGCATTCTAGTTTTTTCAATATCAACGTTTATTAAAGCATGATTTAAACACTCAATTTGCAATTCAGCTTTTTTTAAAAAATCCTCCTCAGATAGATCTTTAAAATTCATATGCCTAGCTAGTGCTAAATCTGGACAGTCTAATTGAACATGAATATTTGCATTAGTAATTTGTTCATACTCATTCGCCATAATACTAGAGAGTTTATTTAAATATTCATCATCGCTAGCATAAAATTTATTTGGCATAAAAACATTAATAACACCCGGTGATGCTGCATTCATAAATGCTTTTGCATGGCCATACTTTTTTAAGGCGTTGCTAAAATTTTCAATATCATTTAACAAAGAAAAATTATCTTTTATTTTTAATTCATTGGTGCAACATGGTCTTGAATAAGTAGGTGTTCCTCCACTAATAGCTAACTTTTTCTTATAATTTGGAAAATCGTCTAAATCGGCAGGTGCTCTTCGTTCACTTTCTCCTGAAAAACCATCAATTCTATCCTTAATATAAGTAGCATAACTAATCTTGCTCATCTCACCGTCACTTATGAAGTCTAAACCAACTTCAAGTTGTCTTTTTACAATTTGTTCAACATTTGAGCTTAAAATATTTCCAAATAATTTTTTGTTGTATTCTTCACCCTTATCCTTAACAAAGAGATATTCAGATAGTTCTTTGGATCTTGGTAAGCTCCCAACGTGTGTTGTCAAAATTTTAGATGCCATAATAATTATGAATTGATAAATTTTTTATACTTATCTAAAAATTGTTTTTTCGAAAATTTTTTATTTTTTCTAAAGAAATCAAAAATTATTTTTTCTTTTTTTATCATTTTTTTAATAGCCAATGGTAATTCAATTAAAAAGTCTCTTTTAATTATAACAGCACCGTGCAAGTCTGCGTGAATAAGGTCGTCAGGTTTTACTTTCATATTAAAAATATTAACATTGCAATTGATTTTATGAATTTGATTGTATCCATGCCCTACTCTTATTTCACCACTTAATATTTGAAACTTTCTATTTATCTCCTGTAAATCTCTTATTGCTCCGTTTGTTATAGCTCCAACAAATCCAAAATTTAAATGTATAGATGCATTAAGTTCACCCCACCATGCACCAATTGTATTAGTCTTATCCTTATCCTCTATAACACAAATCTTTGGGTAGTTTCCTTCAAACATATAATCGTAATATTTATCTCTATTTTTAATTATATTTGTATTTTTCTTTTTTCTGGATGTAATAATCGCTGTTTTGGCAAAACCAATGATTGGTTCTAAACTCGGATTTAGACAATGCATTGTTTTTTGTGTGTGTCCTTTTGATCGTAAAGTTGGATCTAATAATTCTAGTGAATTTGAGATAGTTGGAGTGTCATAATTTCTAATGTATTCAATAATTTTCTTTTCTCTTTTTGTTAGTAGTTTCAATTGTTATCCAGTTTTTAATAAAATTTGTTTCCAAATTATTGTTTCGTCAAATAGAACCCATTCATTTTTGATCCCTCTTGGACCAAATTCAGCCTGAGATATTCCCATTATATGAACATTTGCATTACTAGGTTTAGAAAATAAACCAGGTCCCGAATGAATTCCCTCTAGTGACCATCTAATTGATGCCTTTTTATACTCATTTTTTTCCTCTAAATAGCTTACATGTTCAACTTTAAAAATTGAGTCCGGGAACATAGATCTTAGTGAAGACCAAAAACTCTTTACCTCATCTACCCCTAATGCTTTCGTGCCTCCAGGCTGTTCTTGATTGACTGATCGATCATAAACTTTATCTATTATGTTAAAATTATTATTAAATATTTCCTTTAAAATGTTAGCATAATCTATTCCAGTATTATTTGTTGAGATCGGTATTTGTATATATTTTACATCATGTGAGGTATTGTTATTAAAGGGAGCTGGGCATTTATCTTTACCGCCTTGATTTTCAATTACTTTTGCTGCATGTTTTTTAGGGTCAATGTTTAACTGCCGCACAATAGCACCCTGGTCTCTTACTAGCCATTCATCGTAAACCTTGTTATTCTTGCAAGCACAATCAGCTATTACTCGATACTTGAGAGTTTTACCAGTAGCTTTTCCATAAATACCATCATTTAAATGCGTCGCCTTAGATAAAATTCTATGTGATGATAAATATCCATGTTCTCCATTACCAATCCAAATAACATCTTCGCCTAATAACTGTCGATCTGGAAATTCATTCAAAGTGGCATAAGTAGCCTTCACTACAGCATCAGGGCCATATATTACACCGTCTGGAGATCTAACTGGAATACCCTCAGCATAATAGTCTCTAATTGACTCAACATCTTTATTTTCCCAAATTTGATATGTTATTTTAAATATATAATCTGGTAGATCTAAAAATTTATTATCAAAACCTTTCATTATTAGAGGTTTTTTTGTCGTATAATAAAGATACTTCCTTCTTGATTGCTAATATTTTTTAAACTTCTATTTGATCCTCTGGGAGACGAGAAAGAGTCGTTTGGTCCAATTATGGTTTTTTGATCATTGCAAGTTACTTCCCATTCACCTTCTAAACATAAATAAACTTCAGACTCTTTTAATGTGTACGGATGAATATGAGCATTATTACCTTTTAACATCGTCAAACCAAAACCTGTGTTATGGTCTATGTTTGGCTCAAAATCTTTGTTATGAACATTAAAATGGTCAAGGTAGTTTAAAATTGAATTAGAATCATAATGCTCATCATCTTTTAAATATTTATCCTTATTTTCATAACGTATTACATATTTTTCAATTTCTTCAGAAGTGTAATGATCGAAAGACTCTAGATCTTTTTCTTTAATAGGTTCAAGGGCAGCTTTTCCATCTGGTATTTTATTCTTATCAAGATCAATTAGGGTATTGTCATTTAACAATACCATTCCAGACTCTTTTGCTTTTTCTAAAACTTTTGGTGTCCATGTTATTACACCCGGATCATTTTCTCCTAGGACAACAAATATTAATGCATTTTCATCACTAACATTTTGAAATCCTCGAAACATATTAGTGGGAAATGAAGCAACATCTCCCTTGTTTAAAACTACTTCGCCCTCTTTACCATCTGTGCCCCAATAAAAGCGCCAAGAGCCTGAAAATATCAAAAATACTTCTGCAGTCGTGTGGCTATGAAGTCCCGATCCATTCATTGGAGCGGCACTTACTGCACCGATATTGAAACCATGTTCTTCAGCTATCTTAACGTTTTGCTTGGTATCCTCACTCACTCCAGGACCAACTATGGAATAATTCAGTCTATCTTGATGCCCTTTGAGCTTCCCTTCTACAAATGGAACTTTACTTGGAATTAGTTCATTAAACTTTACCAAACGATTGTTAATATCCTGCGTCATTAATTAGAATTTAAATTTCCTCATTTTGTTAAATATTATTTAAATTATGAAGTTAATCAAAGTAATATTTATTTATATTAGATAGGTGAGGCAATATAACTTGAGCGAAATTAAAAATTTTGAGACCGGTATCCCAATTAAAAGTGGGGCAAAAATTATAAATTTGGACCCTAAAGAAAATATATTAAATAAAAAAAAAATTAGAATTCTTCTCAAAAAAATTTCTGAGTCAAAAGATAGTGATTTAAGTCAAAATATAAAGAATGCATATCATGAAAATGCTGAAATCTATGCATTCCACCCTGTAAACCATATAAAAGGCATTGATGAAATAATTAATACCCTTTGGAAACCTTTACTGAATTCTTTTCCAGATTTAGAGAGAAGAGATAATTTAATAATTGGAGGGAGTTTTCAAGATAGGATTTATGTTTCAACTGTTGGTCATTTAACTGGCACTTTTGTCAATCCATGGTTAGGAGTTCCCTCCAATGGTAAAACTATTCATTTACGAATTTGTGAGGTTCATCAAATAGAAAATGAAAAAATAATCAATTCTCATGTGTTAATTGATATAATGGATTTTATAAGGCAAGCAGGTTTTTGGCCAATTAATTCATCTTTGGGTGTAGAAGAAATGTGGCCAGGACCCATTACTGGTGACGGAACAACCTTTGAAAACCTAGATACAGATTTATCAGCTAGAACTCTTGATCAGGGTCTTACGATGCAAAGAAGTTTAGATATAAAACCAGAAACTGAGACTGGAGCTACTAAAGATAGTGTCAGACAGAAATTAATTAACCATCCTCAAAAAAATTATTGGCATCCGAAAATGATGTGGTACGGGCCATGTGGTATAGGCACTGCTAGAGGTTTAAAAGGTTTTATTGAGCATCATCAGCTACCATTTAGATTGACGTTTAAAGAGAGAAATTATTGGAAAATTGGTCATTACATTGAAATAGGTGATGGTAATTATTCTATGACAGGTGGTTGGCACAGTATTCAAGCTACACACGGTTCAAGTGATTGGCTCGGATATGAACCTACTAATAAATTAGTTACTATGAGAGTGATGGATTTTTATTTACATAATGAGGGTCTTATTAGGGAAAATTGGGTACCAATAGATATTGTCCATATTTTATTTCAATTAGGTATAGATGTGCTCAAATTAGTTCATAAGAAATAAAATGTCAGTTGAATTTATCAAAAAAAGCTTAAATGAAAAACAAAGAGCTGAAGAAAACAATAAAGTTAAAGCAGTTGTTGAGAACACTTTAAAAGAAATTGAATTAAAGGGAGATAGCTATGTAAGAGAATTATCAGAGAAATTTGATAAATACTCACCTAGTTCATTTAGATTATCCGAAGATGAAATAAGTAAATTAGTGGATGAAGTTTCTGATAATGACAAAGAGGATATTAGATTTGCACAAAAACAAGTTCGATCGTTTGCTGAGGCACAATTAAAAAGTTT